>JAGQVC010000011.1 GCA_020438185.1 Bacteroidota bacterium | reverse complement strand
TTATCACCGGACAATGATCGCTGTGGCGCGCATCGGGCAGAATACGCGATGAAACCAGTGAATTGCTGAGGCTTTGGGAAAGACAGATGTAATCGATTCGCCAGCCAAGATTTTTATTCCGCGCACCCGCGCGAAAACTCCACCAGGTGTAATGATGCGGATCGGGATTGAGATGCCTGAAACTATCTACGAAACCGGAGTTCAGAAACTGCTCCATCCATTCGCGCTCTTCGGGCAGAAAGCCCGAACTGTTTTTATTGCTAACCGGATTGTGAATGTCGATAGAACGGTGACAAATATTGTAATCGCCGCAAACCACGAGTTGAGGGCGTTCTTTTGCGAGTTCGTTGATGTAATTCTGATAATCGGCCAGAAACTCCATTTTGAAAGCCTGTCGCTCATCGCCGCTCGAACCACTTGGGAAATAGGTATTTATTAAAGTTAAATTGCCGAAATCCAATCTGATGGTTCGGCCTTCCGAATCGTAGCGTTCGTTACCCATTCCGTAAACAACCTGGTCGGGCTCTGTTCGGGTAAAAACGGCAACACCCGAATAACCTTTTTTCTGAGCAGGAAAGGCGTACGACTTGTAACCAAGTTTTTCGAATTCATCGGCAGCAATTTGTTCTGCCGTACTTTTTATTTCCTGAACGCAGAGCACATCCGGCGAAGCCGCCTGAACCCAGTCGAGTAAACCTTTTGAAAGAGCCGAGCGAATCCCGTTTACGTTGTATGTTGCAATTTTCATGTGTATAGCTGCATTAAATTAAGCGCAGATGCCGGCAAATATAGAAAGCCTGTTAAACATTGACTGTTCAAATACAAGAACAAGGTGAATGATTCGTTCTTTCTGATTGAATTATCTTCGTGCGAAGGCTACAAGGTGTCCCGGATTCTACTAAGCATTTTATTTTTTCTGATGTACTGTTCTGCACTGCAGGCGCAGAATACGAGCAGTTTGCGCCGGAAAATAATACGTTTGCAGGGCGATACCATTGTGCTCGATAGCATGAGTTTGCTGCAGAATTCTTTCCGCTATCGCGGGATTTCAAGTGATACAGCACTTTACCGGTTAAATCCTGACGCCGGAATTTTAGTCCGCAAGCCCGGAAATTCCAAACCCAAGGGCGACAGTATTGAAGTTGTTTTCAGGGTTTTGCCGCTCAACTTTTACCAACCATACCGAAACAAGGACCGGCGAAAATCTACTGCCGAGGAACGAGGCATCTACAATCCTTTTGTTTACACTCCGGCAGCCATCCGCCAGGGAAGTCTCCAGTTTGACGGGCTAAATAAAAACGGTTCAATTTCGAGGGGCGTTTCCGTTGGAAATAACCAGGATTTATCGGTTAACTCAAGCCTCAACCTGCAACTTTCAGGAAAATTAACGCCCGAAATCGATATCAGCGCTGCTATTACCGACGATAATATTCCCATTCAACCCGATGGGAATACCCAGCAATTGCAGGATTTCGACCGTGTTTACATTCAGCTTTCCGACGAGCGTTCCAAACTGATTGTGGGAGATTTTCAGATTACGCGACCCAAAAGCTATTTCATGAATTACAACAAGCGCCTGCAAGGCGGAAGTTTTGAAACCAGCTTCAATGAAACGCTGTTCAATCCTGAAAAGCACCCTGCTGCAAAAATTACCACCGGATTGAGCATGGCAGTTGCCCGCGGCCGCTTTAACCGAAATCAGATTCAGGGTGTGGAAGGCAACCAGGGTCCGTACCGGCTGCGCGGCGCGAATAACGAGCAGTACATCGTAATTCTCTCGGGCTCCGAAAAAGTTTACATCGACGGACGGCAGCTTACCCGCGGGCAGGAAAACGACTACATAATTGATTACAACACGGCTGAGGTGACCTTTACCTCGCGCATTTTAATGACGAAGGATCTTCGGATTTTTGTGGAGTTTGAGTATTCTGACCGGAACTACGCGCGCTCGCAGATTGCCGGAAACCTTGGTCTGGAACAAGGAAACTGGACTTCGCGCCTCAATATTTATTCGGAGCAGGATAACAAAAGCCGGCCTTTGCAGCAGCAGCTCACACCCGAGCAGCGTGACGTTCTTCGCGAAGCAGGTGACGACCAGAATCTGGCTATTGTAGAATCCATTGATTCGGTTGCCTGGACCACCGATCTGGTACTTTACGAATTGCGCGATACGCTTGTAAATGGCATTTATTACGATAGCATTCTTGTGAATTCCGTTAATCCCGACTCGGCTTATTTCAGGGCAACTTTCACTTCGGTTGGAAGCGGTAATGGCGATTACATTCAAAAAAGCAGCGCTGCCAACGGACGTGTTTTCGAGTGGGTAGCGCCGGTGAATGGTGTTCGTCAGGGCAGTTATGCGCCGGTTATTAAACTCATCGCGCCGATAAGGCGCCAAATGTTTACCTGGGGAAATGATTTTAAACTGAACAAGCACTTAACGCTTAGTTCTGAAGTGGCTTATTCATCGTATGACTTAAATACGTTTTCTGACAAGGACAGCCGCGATGATCCCGGTTATGCATTTCGGGTAGCAGCCGTTCACCAAACCAGTTTCGGGCGCGATTCAATCAAATGGAACATGGAAAGTACAGTCAGTTACGAGCAGATAGACAAGTATTTTCAATACATCGAGCGTTTCAGGAATGTGGAATTCGACCGCGACTGGAACCTGCAAAAAGTAATTACCAAGCCTGCGGCTGAATATCTGCCGCGGGCAGGATTGAAGCTCGATCACCAGAAATACGGTCAGTTTAATTACCTGTTTACGGGGTTTTTAAAAGGAGAAGAATTGAATGCTTCCCAGCATGCACTTAACACCGATTTGAGGTGGAAGAGGTTCCGTATGTTGTACGTGGGAAGCCTCACTGCTTCGCAGGGAACCCTGAGCAACACGTCGTTTTACAGGCATAAATCAACGCTAACGCGCGATATTTACTGGTTGCAGCTTGGTTACAAGGATGAGTTCGAGCGCAATCTGATAAGCGACGTTGCCGGCGATACGCTGCGCGGCGATGCCTACACGTTTTTTGATCGCCAGGTATTTATCCAGAACGTAGATACCTCAAAAAGGAAGTTCAACATTTTTTACCGGGTAAGAACGGATGAAGGAATCCGCAGTCGCGACCTGAAAACTTACGCCCGTGGTGAGAGTTATGGCTTCAGTTTAGACCTTTCCACTTCCGAAAATGTGCAGTTCAGGTCAATTACATCTATGCGTGTGTTGCATATTTTGGATACGCTGCTCACTCAGCAGGAGCCTGAGCGCACGCTGGTAAACCGCATCGAGCTTTCGGTTCGGGCGTTGGAGGGAGTTTTAATTTCGAATACTTATTACGAAACGGGAAGCGGTCTGGAAACCAGAAAAGAGTTCAGTTATCTCGAAGTTCAGCCCGGTCAGGGCGTGTATTCCTGGACCGATTACAACGGAAACGGCATCAAAGAGCTGAACGAATTTGAAATTGCTGCTTTCCCCGATCAGGCGCGATATATTCGTGTATTCACGCCAACAACTGATTTTATTCGGGTGTACAGCAATTCATTTAATCAGTCATTTAACATCCGCGCACCGCGCGAATGGAATAAAGCGAAAGGGATTAAAGGTTTTTTAAACCGAATTTCGGCACAAAGTGCCTGGCGAACAGACCGCAAAACAAGTGGCGACGATGTGTTGCAGGCATACAACCCGTTTATTGGCAGCATTGTGGATTCAACGCTGATTACATTGAATCAAACTATGAGGAATTCGGTGTTTTTTAACCGAACCGACCCGAAATTCGGGATAGAATTTAATTTCCAGCGAACCGGCTCCAAAGCGCTATTGAATAACGGACTGGAATTGCGTGAAAATACGTTTGGAAATCACCGGATACGCTGGAGTCCGGGCGACAAGTTTACATTGAGCGGCGAGACACGAAATGGCCGGAAAATAAGTGAAGCAGAATATTTTAGTACACGAAATTATCGCATTACGTATTTCGATTGGGAACCCAAAATTGCGTATCAGCCGGGGCCGGCATTCAGAGCTTCGCTCGGATTTGCACGCAGCATCAAACGCAACAGTCCGGAATTGGGTTCCGAGGTTTCGGAAAGTAACAGCCTGTCGGCTGAATTGAAATACAATGTCGCTTCCAAAGGCAGTTTTCAATCGATATTTAAAGTTACCGATATAAGTTTCAACGGCAATCAGAACACGCCCGTTGCTTTTGAAATGCAGGAAGGTTTGCGCACCGGCCGGAATTTTACCTGGAATTTAAGTTACCAGCGAACACTTTCGAATAATATGCAGCTAAGCATAAGTTACGACGGACGAAAATCTCCGGATGTAAAAACAGTACACGTAGGGAATGTTCAAGTGAGAGTATTTTTCTGATAAACTTCGAATAAACTCAGTCGTTTCGTTTTATGTTGTATCGAAAAAGTTATATAAGATTGTTTGTTACTCTGTGGATTATCTCTTATAACCTAAGTGGGGTATTGGGAATTTTCAACTATTTTTAGCTCCAAATTAAATGTGACGGATGTCTGTAAAAAAGCCGCAAGCCCGATACAATACAGTTATGCTGATTGATGACAGTGAAATTGACAATTTCATTAATCAGAAAATGATTGAAGGCTGCAACTTTGCCGAGAAAATTTATGTGCATACGAGCAGTAAAAGCGCTCTGGAATTTTTAGCGAATTTTGAAAGAGCACATTTACCTGAAGAATTAATTCCGGAAATTATTTTCCTGGATATTAATATGCCGATAATGGATGGTTTCCAATTCGCCGAAGAATTTGGAAAATCCTGTCCGCGTATTTACGACAAAATAAAAATTGTATTTCTTACCAGCTCTTTAAATCCGGTTGACCAGAAAAGAGCCATGAATGTTCGCGGAGTTTATTCCTTTTTGAATAAGCCGCTTGGTAAGGATCATTTGGATAAGCTATAAAAAAAGGCGGCAAATTTTGCCGCCTTTTTTTATTTCCATTTTTGGTGATTATCTCTTTACAACCTGACTCAAAGTTTTGATGAAGTTTTCATCTACTTTGATGTATTCAAGCATGCGGTTGGATTTCTGATTGAGCAATTCGAATTTAGCAAAAAGCTGCGTTATTTTCTGATCAACCTGACGGGCGGAAGAGCTCATTTGAAGCGACAGTATTTTATAGAAAACAAGTGCATTTTCATAGCCCATTTCATCATTGAGTTCTCTGATTTTACGGGTAACGCTCCTTAATAAACTGGTTGCAGGATCGTATTTGTTAATCATGCTGTAATTGAGTGCAAGAAGCAATTTTACCTCAATTTCGGAGTGCGGATAATTCTTGAAACTAATGTCGTTAATCAAGCCATTGAGTGTTTGAACGGCTTCCTGGTATTTCTTAGCATAAAATGCGCAGATGGCCGAATATTTTGCCCAGTTAATGTAGTTCGGAATATCCGATTTGTCGGCTTCGTAATTGGGCAGCGATTCAAGATTTTCCTCATAAAGCTGATCTTCGGTGCCGGTTTCAATCGCGCGCTCCACTTTCGATAAAAGAAAGTGAGTTGTAAAACAACAATGGTTATAAAGCAGAAATGAATTCAGCTTTTTATTAACCTCATCGTAAAACTTAGATTCTTTTTTGGAAAGATTCAGTTTGTGGTAATACTCAAACGACAAAGCATTGTACACCAGCTGCAAATGCTGGTAGTTGTTATCTTTTGAGTATGTATCAAAGGTTTTATCCATTCTGGCCAGAATGTCCTCAACCGGTTCGTCGTCCTTCATCGCATCCGGATTTGGGACAAACAAGGCGAAGGTCACGTCAAGCATGTCCTTGTACACCTGCAAATGATGCGATTCGTACAAAGCGTTGATATTGCTCATTTCCAGCTTAATCAGACTGAGATATTCAACCTGAGCCTTGTTCCGTGAAGCAAAATAATCGCCCACGGTTTTCATGAAGGTATTAAGCAGGTCTTCTGCTTTATCGAGCGCAATAGTATAGGCGAGGTGCCTGTTGTACAGCTGTGTGTACTCGTAATATTTTGGTGAATGTAGATGCAGCTTTTTCAGGGCGCTGTAAACACTCGAAAGCTCATACGGCATATCGTAATTCTGCAGTTCCGATTCAAGCTTCGAAAGAATCGCAATCGCAGTGTCACGGTGCGTATCATAAATTAAGGTTGGAATATTGGCCACCTTCCTCAACAGGTCGATAATCGGTGTCGACATGTTATTGGTGAGGAAATCCTGAATTTTATCAAACAAACGGGACTTCAAGGTGTAATAAGCGCTGGTATTTACATCCAGCATCCCCTGAATTTCCTCGTCGTTGTATTTGTTCTCCCGATACAGCTTCAGGAGTCTAAGATACTTGTCTGCTTTAGTTTCAACGAATTGCTGACACAGATCATTGAACTCTTCCTCTTTAAGTTGCAGAACAATGCTCTTAAACTTGATCATACTCCCTTTTTGCCCACAATATATGGGAAAATTCGGATAGCAGAATCAAACAATTTTAATTTTCATCAACAGCAGTAGTAACATTACCCGGCAACTCGTGAATCACCTCCCAGCTGCCATCATCTGTTTCGCGTTCCAGAATATAAAAGTCAACTCCGTCTTCTCCCCAGCCTGTGTATGGGGTCCATTCCAGCTGTATGTAAAATTCCCCTGCCGGCTCCGCCGTGATAACAACATTATCAGAGAAACCGCCTTCAATACCTTCCAGACCACAGGAATTGGTTGCCATAATCCGGTAGAAGTATTTAATGTGATTCACATCCACATCTTCATCAATGAAAAAGGTTTGGTCTGCATGTAAATTGGCAATCTGGAAAAATTGCTGGTTGTCTGTCGAGCGGAAAACCTTATATCCGTTTACCCGATTACCCATTATTTCAGGCTCTCTCCATTCGGTTAGTACAAAACGGTTTTCTACCACAGTCGAACGGGAAGCGTTAACCTGCTGAAATTCAAATAGATTGGGGAGCCTGTCGCTGATGTCGTAATCACTGTTGCTTTCAACGTGCCACTGCCCGTCAAGCCCTTCGGCGGTTACTTCGTACTTATATTTTGCAGGACAAAATACAGAGCTATCGGTATAAGATGTTACGTCACCGGCAACGGTTCCAAGGTCTTCTTTCAGGTTGGTATTTTCTTCGGTTCTGTAAACACGATACTGCGATGGCATTTTGCCGATATAAGGAGTCCAGTCAACCTGAATGGTATGTTCGGGTGTAATAGCTGTTTCAATATTGATTGAGCAATGCTCTATCAAACTGTCGGTTTCGATGTTGTAACCACAACGATCCAGTGTTTGAAGCTTGTAGCAATAAACGTTGTTCAGTGTATTCAGGCCTCCATCCAGGAAGGTAACCACGTGCGGATCTTCTATCGCAGTAAGTTGCTCAAATATTCCGGTCTGAAGGTTCTTACGCATAATTACATACGCACCAAAATCAGGGGTCAGGGATTCTTCCCAGTCAATCCTCACAGCCTGTTCGTTCTCTACAGTTACCCGAAGAATTGGTGTAACAGGAGCCGGTAGCGTATCATAAACCTGAATAATCGATGGTAATAAAATCGAATCGGCGCAACCGCTCTCATTGGTTACGGTAAGCGATACCGAGTAAAAATCAGGGTCGTAGTAAACTTCGGTTGGCGAAACTTCGGTACTCGTATTGCCATTTCCAAAATCCCACAAATACTGCGGGTTAACAGTCTGGTACGACTCATTATTAAATGTTACCGAAAGTGGTGTACAACCTTCGGTTTGAAGAATTGTGAAATTGGCTACCGGAACCATGAACGATTCAATGCCGCTGAAAGTAGCAGTGTCTGAACAGCCAAACTGATTGGTGGCTATCATATCAATCATGTAAACGCCCGGTTGATTAAGCGAGAAATCGGGTTGAGCCGATGTTGAAAAATCGGAACCATTCAGGAACCACTGATAAGATACAGCGCCCTCGGATTGATTTTCGGTGCTGAATGCAAGCGGTGCACAGCCCGTTGTATCCGAAATGCTGAAAGCGGCTGTCGGATAAGGATGAATTTCTATCGGTAGGGGAATCGTGTAAAAAGCATCGCAACCCAGTGTGTCTTTTGAGAAAAGGGTTACTGTAAACGAGCCTTCCTCGGTATAAGTGAACGACGGGTTCTGAATGGTACTGCTTGTTCCTTCACCGAAGTTCCATTCCCATTCAACGGCACCATTCGACAAGTCGGTAAAGTCGACCGTTGCACCCACACAAGCCGATACAGCGGAGGCAGTAAATGAAGTTGCGGGTCCCAGAACCGTTACGTATTCCGGCCGGAATAAAGTATCGGCACAACCCATTGCAGAGTAGGAGATAAGCTGAACATCATACACACCCGGGTTGTCATAAAGTTTCACAGGGTTTTGCTCGGTTGAGGTTGTCCCGTCACCAAAATCCCAAAGCCATTCAACGGCTCCGGTTGAGTAATCAAAGAACTCCACTACCGATGGGGCGCAGTTGGCCGGTGTTGGCGAACTGAAATCGGCCGTAGGCCCGGTAACATCTATAGGAACAGAAAGTGTTACGGTATCGCGGCAAAGCTCGCTGGAGGTAACAATTACCGTTACTGTATACGTGCCATTCTCAGTGTAAAGATGATAGGGTTCTGCTTCGTCGGATCCCGTTCCGTCACCAAAATCCCATTCCCACGATATCATTCCATCCTGCGAAGCAGAAAATGTTACGGGAAGCGGATTGCAATTGCCTGTAAACGAAGCTTCTGCTTCTGCTTCCAGTGTTGCTAAACCTGCCCGTGTGGCTGTTGCCGTACAACCATGCGAGTTTACAATGGTCAGACTAATAGAATCGGCAGGGAAGGTATTGAAAGTCAATGAAGGGTTCTGTTCGGTTGAAGTAGTTCCGTCACCAAAATCCCAAAGCCAGGAAACAGCGTCTTCACTGGAATCAACAAACTGAGCTTGTATTGGATCACACAAACCAATCTGGGTAAAACTAAAATCGGCAGTAGCGTCATACACACGAATTATGCTGTCGCTCATTTCACTCACGTTGCAGCCCGGCAGTATCCTGCTTTTGGACAACTGAGTGAACTGGTATTCTCCGGGAACTGTAAAACTCATGCTTGAATTTTGGCCGGCAGGAATTTCCTGACCCGACCAGGCTCCGTTAGAATAAAAGAATGCCGCATTGTAAATTCCGGTGTTCTGAATCGAGAACACATAAGGCACACAGCCTTCGAGCGGAGAGTTAATGGTATAACTGATAATCGGATAACCCACGCGAATGCCGGTCTCCAGATCAAATGAGTTCACACAGCCTTCGGGAGAAGTAATGGTAACATGCACAAAGAATGTGTCTTCCCATGTGTAATAATGGTAAGGTTCAATGTCGGTAGAAGTGGTACCGTCGCCAAAATCCCAGAGGTATGTGTAGCCGGCCTCGTCGGCCAGATTGTGCGTAAATTGAATGGTATCGCGGCAAACGGTTGCCGGATAATAAATTTCTGGAATCGGAGGACTAACAAGCAAACTTTTCATCCGCGATGCGTGACAGCCCATTGTATCGGTTAAAGTTACCTGAACCGTGTAAGCACTGTTTGCAAACGGGAAATCCCAGGAGGCCTGTGGTGTGGTTGCTGTTCCCATTCCACCAAAGTTCCAGAGTATTTCATCTATTGCTCCCGGGTTGTCAATGGCAACATCAACAGTTGAGTAATCACAATAGGGCGTTTCGGCAACAGTAAAGTTCGGTACTCCTCCTCCAAGCAAAACAGCCTGATCGTACTGAATTGTCTGGAAACCTGTGTTGGTCATCGCAGTGTAAAACACAGTGTAATACCCGGCCTGGGTGTACATATGTGTCGGATTGGATTCGGTTGAAGATGTACCGTCACCGAAAAACCACTGAATCACATTGTGAGCAGGATCCTGTTTAAGGAAACTTATTGTTATCGGGGCGCAGCCCGTAATAGGATTTGGAGGAATTTCGCCCTCGATAGGGTAACTGCCACCTTCTGAGGTGCCTTCGTCTACATCCTGACTAACCGCATCAAACGGATCGCCTGCACCAAACAGAATACAATCTTCTGTGGTAATCTGCAAGGTTACTTCGTAATCACCTTCGGTGAGATAGGTATGAACCGGATTCTCTTCAGTCGATATGTTACCGTCGCCAAAGTTCCACATCCAGCTTGTAGCGTATGGATTTGTTGAGGTAAAGCTAACCGTTTGAGGAAAGTCGCCGGGCTCGAATGTGCTGGTAAAAGTTGCCATCGCGGTACTGAAATTAACCGCGTTGAATTCAATAAATGAGTATTCGCAACCATTGGTAGTGGTTACCTGCAGCGAAACATGATGCGATAACATGTTCGGATAAACATGCACCGGACTTTCGGCCGTTGAGGTTGTTCCATCTCCAAAATTCCATAACCAGCTGACTATATCAGTGGTGTCGGCACTAAAGTGCACGGCATGTGGAGGACAAATGTCAACAGTTACATCAAAATCGGGTTGTTGTCCTTCAACAATTATAGTTTGGTATTCGGGATAAATCATCCCGCAGGGAGAACCATTGTTTACCAACAGCGAAACAACATATTCTCCGGGTTCTGTATATATATGTATCGGGTTGGTACCGGTGGTTGTATAACCATCACCAAAATCCCAGGTATAGGTTTCGCCGGGCTCCTGCTCAATTTCGAACGAAGCTGTAAAAGGAGAACATGCGGTAATTTCCGCCGGAGGCGTATAAACTGCAACTTCGTTGGATGCATTTACAAGCCCTTCGTAGGTAACAGTATCGCTGCAACCGGTTCCATTAGTAATAATAAGAGTAACATCATAAATCCCAAGCTGGTTGTAAACATGACTTGGATTCTGAGCTGTTGAAGTGGTTCCGTCACCAAAATTCCAGAGGTAGTTACCGGCCGGATTGGTGTTCGATGAGAAAACAACATTTAGCGGAGGACAGCCCGAATTGTTATTCGCCGTAAAATCTGCATTAGGTGAGTTAACGCGAATAGCCTGACTAATCTGAAGGATGTTCGTGCAACCATGCGAAGAAGTAGCGGTTAGCCTCGCATACCAGTTACCGCTCTGTTCAAAAATCAAATCCGGTTCAAAGTCGGTTGAGGATTGCCCATCCTGAAACTGCCACAAATAAGTGGAGCCTCCGGTGGTGGTATTGTTAAATATCGGGTGTACCGGTGCACAACCAATATTATTGGTTAAGGTAAACTGTGCAACCGGCTTTGGATATGCTTCTATCAGATTGGTAGCCGTATTGGTATAGGAACATCCGTTAGGCATGGTTACCGTTACCTGCGGCGAATAAACACCCGCCTGAGCATAATTCACAGTCTGGCTTGCAGCCGTTGAGGTAGTGCCATTGCCAAAATCCCAGGCAATCGACGACGCGCCCGTAACATTGGTGCTAACCTGAGTAATTAAAGGTACGCATCCGTTCAGGACGGTCGCATTGATTTGCGGTGTAATTGCTTCGTAAACAGTTACATAATTATTTCTGGTAAGTGTATCGGAACAGCCAAAATTGTTCGTAACAACCAGCGATACGGTGTAAATGCCCGATTGCTGATAGGTCTTTGATGGATTTGCCTGCGTTGAGGTAGTTCCATCGCCAAAGTTCCAGAGATACGTGTTGTTACCCGGTGTGCTGCTGCTAAATGTGAAGTTCTCGGCAGGGCTGCACACTTGCGTGTGATTTACTGTAAAGGCTGCAACCGGAACCGGATTAACGGTAATATTCTGGTTGAGGTTGTAAACTGATTCGCATCCGTTGGCATTTGTAGCCAGCAATGAAACATGATAGGTTCCCGGAACGGAATATTGCTTTGTTGGGTTAGCCTGAAGTGACGAAGTTCCATCATCAAAATCCCAGAAATAACTCACCGCCCCAACACTGGAATTGGTGAAGGTAAAATAATCCTGACCCGCACAACCTGAATTTCCGTCAACTGTAAATGACGGGGTAGGGCCGGGAGCGGCAGTGATATAGTTGCTCATCGTGAGCGTATCTCTTGTTCCGTTTGCAGCAATAGCAATTAGCGAAACAGAATACGTTCCCGGGTTTACATAAACATTCTGAGGGTTTGCAAGACTTGAGAAATTACCATTTCCGAAAATCCACTGATAACTTGAAGCTCCGCTTGAGGTATTTGTAAAGTTTACGCTCAGCGGAGCGCAGCCTTGCTGCACAGAAGTCGTGAATCCGGCTACCGGACTTTGAGCTGAAACAACAAAACTCATCAGCCCAAGGATGAGAGTTAAGGCTCCGGATTTCAAAACAGAAAAGGTTAGGTAGTCTTGTTTCATGCTTCGTCCTTATTCAACTGTTCCGTCGGCAATCAAAGTCACCGTTCCGTTTTCGTCCGGAAGTGGCTCATTGTTTTTACCAACCGCTTTTACCTGATATACAAACACATCTGTACTGGTTATAGGCTTCCCTTTATATGTTCCGTCCCATAAATGAGTAATATCGTCGCTTTCGAAAATCAATTCACCCCAACGGTTGTATATCTCCATTTTAAAGAGTTTGATGCCTTCTGCTTTAACTCCGAAACGGTCGTTAATTCCATCTCCGTTTGGCGTAAAGGCGCTGGGTATGTACATAATCGGCTTCGGTATAGCTTCCGCTATATTCGACAAGCTGGTTAGTGTGGTAAACCCTGAAATTTTATAGGCAGTAACCCGGTATCTTTTGCCATAATCGCTCGAAGCCGTTTCAAACGATTGAGCATTCAAAGTGGCCACCTGCAATAAGCAGGAAATCAGAATTGCCAGTGAACTGACCAGGTTTCGGAGTTTGTTTTCAGCTTTCATACACAAATTACACATGCTCTTACTTATATAGCAGCTCTTCGGTTTCTGCCTTAAGGACTTGTTGGCAGCGCATTCTTACACATGTAAGTTGAGCGGCATTCTTGACTCATGACGTTAGATAATCATCAGATAATCAGCTGGAAAAAATATTTTTCGCAGAGTAAAGCCAATTATTCGATGTAAGAACTCATAGAAAATAATGTCGGATAGGTTTTGCACTTCGTGCGATGATGCCTGAAGCATTCCTCAATAATTTGTTTACTTTCGTGAGCAAGCCATTGCATGTCGTCCAGGTCAATCCATCTCATGCTTTCTTCCGCCGATAACGGCGGAAATGAACAACTCAAAGCTGCTTTTGTGCCTTTAAATGGTACATTCAGCTTGAACCTGGTGCATTCTGCAGAACAGCTAGCAGCAATTCCACTCAACACTATACGTGTTTTTATTTATGCCGGTTCGGGCGATCAAACGTCCTGGCAGGAGAATGCCCGACAAGTTCGAAACGCAAACGAGAACCCTTATTTTATCCTTATTTCAGATGACGAGAGCATGGTTTCAGCACTTACACAGGGTGCCGATTTGCTGGTTCGGTCATCCGAAGCAGAACAATTGCCTCTCATTTTGGGCGCTTTACTTAAGCGACATAGTGAAACGGTCAAAAAGGAGGATCAAAAGTCAGCAACCACCGAAACCCCGGCAAGTGAGAAAATAGATGAGCTCCGCCTCAAAAACTCAGAGCTGGAAAAAATCAATTACGAACTTGACCGTTTCGTGTACTCTGCTTCGCATGATTTGAGAGCGCCTCTTACATCAGTGCTTGGCTTACTCGACTTGCTACGCAACGATACTCCGGCCGGCGAACACCAGCGACTTATCGACCTCATGGAGGAAAGTATTCTTAAGCTGGATACCACAATCAGGGATATTGTAGCCTATTCAAGAAATAACCGAACAGAAGTAAACATCGAACCTGTTCGGATTCAACCTTTGGTTGACGAAATCTTACGTGAAATCAAATACCTGGAATCGGGTGATGTGGTGCTTTCGGAATGTGTGAGAGCTGAAGACGAGGGGCTGTTTCTGGCCGATAAAACCAGACTTATTACCATTCTCAAGAATCTTATTTCCAATGCAATCCGTTATCGCCATCCGGCACGCCGACCCGAAGTAATCGTTAAGGTGCACCGAAACGCCGAACTACTTAATGTAACGGTTGCTGATAACGGATTAGGTATCAACGAACAACATTTGGGAAAAATCTTCGATATGTTTTATCGTACCAGCGACCACTCAACCGGATCCGGCCTGGGTTTGTACATCGTTAAGGAAACGGTCAAAAAACTCAATGGTAACATAGAAGTGCAGTCGCGTGTTAATCAGGGCTCGGTATTTCATATTAGCCTCCCGCTGATTGCAGAAAACAAACAAAGGTTTGTGCTGGATGAATAAAGTAGATCTGGTTTTATTTGTTGAAGATTCTCCGGTTGATGCTTTCATCCACCGAAAGGTGATTACAATGAGCGGATTGAGCAATAATATGCACCATTGTACAACCGGACGGGAAGCTCTAAATTTTCTTGGTGCAATTTCACCCGGGGAACCTGTTCCGGATCTGATTTTTCTGGATATCAGGATGCCTGACCTGGATGGTTTTGAGTTTCTCGAGCAGTTTGAGCGCCTTCCCGACCGGATTAAATCTGCTGCAAAAATAGTGATGCTTTCATCGTCTATTGACGAAAGCGACCTTAAAAAAGCACGTTCAAACCCTTTCGTTCTGGCCTTTGTACCCAAGCCTCTAACAATTGAAAAGGTTACCGAGCTATTCGGCTGAGGAAACCGGATTCTTTCCATCCCTCAGGCCATTCTAACACAATTTCATGCACAAAAAAGGCGGCTGTGGTACAAACCACAGCCGCCAGAACCTAACCCTAACCCTCAAAAATACTATTTTAATGTGAAATCTGTTGCCCCAATCTGTACACCGTCACTATAAATTTCTACCATGTACTTCCCTGCCGTCAGCGCTTCATCCTGTGTAACATCCCAGTTGAGGCAGATTTGCATAACCTTGTTGTCATAGAAAATTTCCTTTTTCACGGAATACTGGATCTCACTTCCGTTCAACAGGGTAAGCATTGATTTATCGCCCTGAGTGAATGTTTTCCCATCAGGATCCTTGATCACGGCGTAAACCGATTTCTCCTGTTTATCGGCAAGCTGATTATCGAGAATGGTGAAACAAACCCTGATTCTGTCAGCTTTCTTCGCTTTATCAGTAGCCTTTTCTTTAGAACCTCCGCCGGAAACCTTAACAGCATCAGCATACAATTCATAAGATTTCAGGCGCTTGGCAATTTCTACTGTTTTGTTCAGTTTTGAGTTTTCCAGAACCAACTTGTCGTTTTGTTCCTTCGTTTCTTCCACCAGCTTTTGTGCTCTGAAGTTCTCATTAGTCAGCTCCTGATTCTGAGCTTTTAGCTCCAGAATAACCGCTTCGCTTTCATCATATTGCTGTTGAAGTTCTTCGAGCCTTTGTCTTAACGAAACTCC
>JAGQVC010000118.1 GCA_020438185.1 Bacteroidota bacterium | reverse complement strand
AGGCGCAACAAAAAATTACCGTCTCTCCGGAATGGTTGGGGCCCGCTACCGAACAACGCAATACCTGCTAAACAGCCTCGATGTGCAGGGCCAATACCGGCCCGCCTTTACCGATGTACAGGGTTATCTTTTGTACAACATACGTGATAACTGGGATATTGACTTTCTGGCTAACTATGCAGTGAATAATTACAGGGTTTTTCCGCAAACACAAACAACCGAATTCGGTACCATTAACCAGGCTCTGCAATTGCGGGTGTTTTTTGATGGCAAGGACCAGAGTCGTTTTGCAACCGGAATGGGTGCCGTTACCAGCACCTGGCGCCCAAACAGTAAACTAAAGCTTAAACTAATCGCTTCCGGCTTTAATTCTTCTGAAACTGAGCGCTCTGATGTGGCCGGCGAATATTATATTGATGAACTCGAGCGCGACCTGGGCAGTGATAATTTTGGCGATGTAGCGTTTAACCGGGGCGTTGGAGCCTATCAGACTTTCCTCAGAAATAAACTCAATTATCAGGTATTCAATACCGAACACAAAGGCTATCTCGAAAAAGACAATCAGTTTATTCAATGGGGCTTCCGAGCTCAGCAGGAACGCATTCAGGATGAACTTAAGGAATGGCGTCAGGTCGATTCGGCAGGCTATAACATTCCGCTTGCTCCTTCCGACTCCATTATACTCGATCAGGTTATCCGCGCCGATACCACGTTTCAGTCTATGCGCTACCAAGCTTACTTACAGGATAATATCCACTGGCGCCGCGATTCAGTAGATTACGCCTTAACAGGCGGATTAAGAGCCAATTACTGGACTTTTAACAACCAGCTTGTTGTCAGCCCCAGACTGGTATTTTCGATGTCGCCCCTGTTCTGGAAACGAAATATTACCTTCAGGGCAGCTGCTGGTCATTATGCCCAACCACCGTTTTACCGCGAATTGCGCCGATTCGACGGAAGCATTAATCCCAATCTTAAAGCTCAGGACAGCTACCACTTTATTGCCGGAGCCGACTTTACATTTAAAGCATGGGATCGCCCTTTTAGCTTCTATGCCGAAGGGTACTATAAAATACTTCGCAATTTGGTGCCTTACGAAATCGACAATGTGCGAATCAGATATTACGCCGAAAATGTTTCGGATGGGTACGCGGCCGGCGTCGATATGAAAGTGAACGGGGAATTTGTGAAAGGGGTTCAAAGCTGGGCTTCGCTCAGCGTGATGAAAACTGAGGAAGATATCCGCAACGATTTCTACTACGATTATTTCAACGCCGAAGGCGAAAAAATAATTGCCGGTTATACTTACGACAATGTTGCCGTTGATTCAGTTCGTCACGAACCGGGCTTTGTTCCCAGGCTTACCGACCAGCGCGTGAACTTCAGCTTGTTCTTTCAGGACTATTTGCCTAAGAATGAAAGCATTGCCATGCAAATCACGCTTGTTTTCGGTACACGCCTGCCAATCGGTCCGCCCGATTACAACCGCTACCGCGATACATTGCGGATTCCGGCATACCGCCGTGTGGACATGGGCGTAACCAAACATTTCATCTCGGCCGACCGCCGGCCTAAGGAAGGCTCGTTCCTGAGTAAACTGGAAACTTTATCACTGAGCCTCGAAATATTTAACTTGCTTGGCATCAACAACACGGTTTCATACATTTGGATTAAAGATGTTACCAACCGCTCCTATGCGGTTCCAAATTACTTAACAAACCGACTGATAAACCTGAGAATGCAGGTTACCTTCTGATGCTTTTAAAAGATCGCCCCCTACTGATTTTCATCACACTTGCTTTTGCCTTTTGCTGGTTCTGGGCAGGTATTATAAGCGTAAGTCATATTGACTACGGCTCCATGGCTTCCACACTGATTGTGGCTCTGGGATGCATGTCGGCACCTGCACTGGCAGCTTTTATAGTTGCCAGATTTGTCCTCAAACAGCCACTAAAAATGCTGGCTGTAAACTGGAAAACGGCAAACCGTGGAATCATTTTCACGACGGCGCTCTGGCTGGCTGTCTGGGCTGCATCGTTCTACCTTTTTATGTGGCTTGGCTCAATGGCTTTTGGTGAGGAGCTGTTCGGAAGGGTGGATTTTTCGCACGAAGGCTTGCTCAACCGGATTGAAGACCTTACCCAGGGGCAATTTGACCCGGAATCATTCAACATTCCTTCAGTTCCCGTTGTCTTGTCGCTCATACTAATAAGCGCTGTAATTGCGGGAGCTACCATTAACCTGATTTTCGCCCTGGGTGAAGAAATTGGCTGGCGTGGCTTTATGTATTCCCGGCTCGAACATTTACCGGCTTACAGGCGCATCATTTTTACCGGAGTCATCTGGGGTTTCTGGCATGCGCCATTGATTCTGCAAGGCCATAATTATCCCGCAAATCCCGAATGGGGCGTTTTCATGATGGTAGTTTTTTGTGTAGCACTGGCATTTCCAATGGATTGGCTCAGGCGCAACAGCAATTCGGTGCTTGCCCCGGCAGCCTTTCATGGTATGATAAACGCATCGGCCGCAGGCCTGATGATGTTTGTTTACCCCGGACATGAGTTTTTAGGCTCTGTTGTAGGTTTGGCGGGCATTCTGGCTTTGGGTCCCGTTTATCTTGTTCAAAGTGCAATTTCACGCCCTTCGGGCGGATGAATGTGCTATTTTTGCCGCATGAAAAAAACGAATGTTCTTTTTGCGGCGCTATTGCTTGCTGTAACGGCTTCAGCTCAGGAAAAACACCTTAGTAATATTCGCCAGCTTACGTTTGGCGGCGATAATGCCGAAGCCTATTTCAGTTTCGACAATTCGATGCTTACCATGCAGATTACAAATCCTGCCGAAGGCATTGAATGCGACCAGATTTACATGATTCATCCCGCTGAAAGCGGAAAACCACAGCACCACCTGATTAGCACCGGAAAAGGGAGAACAACCTGTTCGTATTTTATGCCCGGAAACAAGAGCATTTTGTATGCTTCAACGCATCTTTCGAATGACTCCTGCCCGCCTCCGCCGGAACGGCGAACCGATGGAAAATACCTTTGGCCAATTTATAATAGCTTCGACATTTTTGTGGCCGGAATGGATGGAAAAATAACCAAACAACTCACCAACGAACCCGGTTACGACGCAGAAGCCACTGTTTCGCCCGACGGAAAAATGATTGTTTTTACTTCCGACCGCTCGGGCGATCTGGAGCTTTACACCATGAATATTGACGGCAGCAATGTAAAGCAGGTTACCTCGGGTTTGGGTTACGACGGTGGAGCCTTTTTCTCGCCCGATAGCAAAAAGCTGGTTTTCAGGGCATCACGCCCAAAATCCGAAGCCGAAATTAAAGAATACAAGGAGCTTCTTGCGCAGGGATTGGTTGCTCCCACCGAAATGGAAATTTACACCTGCAACGTAGATGGCTCTGATTTAAAGCAAATTACCCATCTCGGTAAAGCGAACTGGGCACCTTTCTTCCACCCTTCGGGTGAAAAAATTATTTTTTCTTCGAACCACGCCGGCGACAGAGGTTACAATTTCAATCTTTTTATGATTAACCTCGATGGTACCGGTCTGGAACAAATTACCACCGAGAGTAATTTCAATGCTTTTCCCATGTTTTCATTCGACGGGAAAAAACTGGTATTCTCATCAAACCGCAACAATGGCGGAACCCGCGATACCAACGTTTTTATTGCCGACTGGAACGATTAATTGAATACCATGAAAAAATTCATCTTAACATTATCCGTTTTTACTGCTTCGCAGGGATTTACCGGCGCACAAACCTGGTTTCATGCCGATAGTATTCAAAAACATATCAATTACCTGGCTTCTGACGAATTGGAGGGTCGCGGCACCGGCACCACAGGTGAAGAACGGGCTGCCAGCTATATTATTAACGAGTTTAAGTCCTTTAATCTGGAACCCGGTGCCGGCGGCATTAACTGGAAACAGGAATTTGACTTTAAAGCCGGAACTCACGGAACAGGCCGCGAAGGGAAAGCGAATAACGTAATTGGTTTTCTTGACAACGAAGCACCTTTCACGATTGTAATTGGTGCACATTACGATCACCTGGGCAAGGGCGAGGACGGTCATTCGCTGGATGCTCATGCCGAAGGCAAAATACATAACGGTGCCGATGACAATGCTTCGGGAACAGCTGGTGTTATTGAGCTGGCGAGGTTCTTTGCCAAAAATTCGGAAAAAGAAAAATTCAATTTCCTGTTCATCTGCTTCTCGGGAGAAGAACTGGGCTTGCTGGGTTCGGAATACTTCGCCAATCATCCTACCATCAATCTTGAAAATGTTACCTGCATGATTAACATGGATATGGTTGGCCGTTTAAAAAAAGACAATCCCGTGCTTGAGGTAAGCGGCGTTGGAACCGCACCCGAATGGCAGGCTATGCTTCAGAAATTCAGCTCAAAAGCCATGGAAATCAAGTTGGATTCGGCAGGTGTCGGTCCTTCTGACCACACTTCGTTTTACAATAAAAACATTCCTGTATTGCACTTTTTTACAGGCACCCACAGCGATTATCATAAACCGGAGGACGACGCCGATAAAATAAATGCGAAAGGCGAAGAAGCCGTTCTGTTGGTTATTTCGGGTGTTATTGCCAGGTTGCCTGCCGACCGGAAACTGGAATTCCTCAAAACCAGAAATCCATCTATGGACAGCTCTACAAGCTTTAAGGTTACGCTCGGAATTATGCCTTCGTATGCAGGCGGCACCGACGGCTTAAAGGCCGAAGCTGTTTTGGACAATAAACCGGCTATGAAAGCCGGTATGAAGGATGGCGATATCGTAATTAAAATGGGCGACATGGATATTCACGATATTCAGGATTACATGAAAGCCCTGGGTAAATTTGAAAAAGGCCAGACAACAACCGTTGTTGTTAACCGAAACGGCGAAAAGGTAAGTCTGGAAGTTACTTTTTGATTAACTCGAATGATCGGCAACAATTAACCAGTGGCCATTTATTTTCTTAAATAAGAGACTAAACCAGCCACCAACCGAATCCTTGTCGGGATAACTGAGCTTCCATGAACCGGTAACAAATGCCGCATCTTCGCACAACAGCTCAACCTGCAGCTTCTCAAAGTTTAATGTTCCCATTCCGGCTTTGCCGGGATAACTTTTCTTGTAATTTTCAAGCACCGGTTTCCAACCGAAGGTAAGTCCTTTCTTTCCGATAAAACGAAGACTGTCGTTGTCCCAGTAACCGCTCATAAAGCCTTCAATATCGCCCTCGTTCCAGGCCTTGGTTTGGGTTTCAAGCACACGAATGATTTCCTGCTGAGCCGTATCAGCGTTTTGCGCCTCTAATCCATTAATTCCAACAAAAAGAGCGACAATCAAAAAATTGTTGAAGAATCTCATGCACTGGATTTTAAAATTTATCAAAGCATAGTTACAAAATAAGCTGCATTCATAAAGAATTGCGTCCTTTGCATCCTGCATGTCGAAAAGCGCAATTACAGGAGCCGCCGCCTTAAAGGTACCACAGTTCAGGAGCTTTCTTACTGCGCGGTTTTTCCTTACCATGTCATTTCAAATGCAGTCGGTTGCTGTTGGCTGGCAGGTTTATAATATTACTCACGATCCTTTGGCTCTCGGAATGATTGGTCTGGCTGAGGCCATTCCATTTCTTTCGCTGGTTTTGTTTGCCGGCCACTGGGCAGATATTTACATCCGAAAAAAGCTTATTTCCATTTCGGTAGTACTTTTTGTCCTGTGCTCGGCAACTTTCCTTCTTTTTTCGGTCCGCCCTTCCCTACTGCCCGCTGTTCATCCCGAGTACCTGTTTTACCTGGTTTTTGCCTTCGCAGGTGTGGCGCGGGCCATTGCAGGACCGTCTATTCAGGCAACCCTGCCACAAATACTTAAACGTGAACTGTATGCCAACGGGGCCGCGTGGAACAGTTCGTTCTGGCAAATTGCAGCCGTAACCGGGCCAGCGCTGGGCGGACTTATCTACGGCTTCGCTGGACAATCC
>JAGQVC010000117.1 GCA_020438185.1 Bacteroidota bacterium | reverse complement strand
TAAAAAGCTTCGAAACGCCCGCAAGCAACATAGGCCAGATCAATTGCAGCTGAGCCCAACCTCCGCACACCGTGCGAATTCCTGATTAAAAACAGGAATAAATTCATCCAGGCTTCAAGCCTGCCTTCATCGCGATATGGAAAGCCGGTAACAATTAATGAATCGGCAAGAGTGCTGCGGTCAGAAACCTGAATCTGCGCTCCGTTCAGAAATGCCGGGCCGCCCTTTATTGCATAAAAACACTCATCATTGCTCACTTCCAGAACCACACCCAGAATGATTTCTTCATCTTTCATCAAGGCGATACTAATACTGTAAAGTGGCAGCCCATGAATAAAATTGGTGGTTCCGTCAATCGGATCAATTATCCATCTGTACTCCCTGGCTTCCTGTTCAACCGTTTGCTCTTCGGTTATAAAACCGCTGTCAGGCAATAATGCACTGAGTTCACTCACCAGAAGCGTTTCAGAAGCCTTATCAACGTATGTTACAAAATCATTTTTACCCTTTTGTTCAATGTTCTGGGCTCCCAGTCTGCCTTGCTCATGCCGGATGAACCTGCCAACTTCCCGGCTAATCCGGATGACTTCATCACAAATATTTTTTAGCTCTTCAGTCTGCATTAAGTGTATTTGTTGCTGCTGCTTTTCGGGTGTACCAGATACCAACAATTCCGGTAATCATAAGCAGCGTTGATATAATTTGAGCCTGTGTAATTTCGTAACCTATAATATGGTATTTGGTATTTACCCGGATTGACTCAATGAGAAAACGCTCAAAGCCGTTCAGAACCAGATAAATGCTGAATAACAAACCCGGAATCTTTATTCTTTTTCTGATTGACCAAAGCATGGCAAATAGGACAATTGCCATAAGCGTTTCGTAAAAAGCTGTCGGATAAACCGGTTCGGGCAGCATGTGGCACCATTTGCCGGTGCAACCCGGAATGGGAATTCCTTCGTTGTTTACGTTATGCGGGAAGTTAAACGACCACATCCAGTCAGGTAAAAAGCTCATCCAGTCAGGCTTCGGACTGGTGTTTACAATTCCCCAGTCGCCATCACCACTCATTTGGCAGCCAATCCGGCCCACACCATACGAAAGCATAAGGGCTGGAGCTGCTGCGTCCACAAGATGCCAGGGAGGCAGACCATTTTTAATCCCATACCGGATAATTAAAAATGCAGCTGTGATGAGACCTCCGTAATAAGTTAATCCCGAAAAGGAAAGTAAAGAACCAATCGGGTCTGCCATGAATTCGTTGGGATTCTCCAGATTGTGGAACACTTTGGCTCCAACTAGACCGCCAACAACACCGAGTAAAATGATGTTTCCAACGTGGTCATTTGCATTTAGGCGAACCGTTTTTTTACCTGGTTTTTCGAGTTGTTGTTTCTTGCTTTCGTTGTATCGCAGGTAAATAAATCCTGCTGCAAGCAGCAAACCACCCGGTAAGCTACCCTCGAGTGATAGTAATGTGCTTTGCGGATCGTCAACGAAAAGACTGTAATTAAAAAGCATGTAAACCAGCTTAAACCCGACAACGAAACCGATTAAGCCGTTAGTTATGTAGTCGGTTGTGGTTGCAGGCTTGCCGGTTTCTACCTCTTTGCTACCCGGTTTTATCAATCCTTCTTCCTGCTTTCTCTGCAGTTCCCTTGAAATGAGATATGCTGCTGTAAGGAATGCCAGAGCAACAAAAAAACCGAATGTTTGAATTGGCAGGGGAAAGTCGATGCCAAACGTTTCCTGAAGGAAAAAACTAATTGTTGGATACATGAATATTATTCCTGGATAATTCGGTGGAAGGTCCGTTGATGCAGGTGCAAATTCCGTCGGCTTCTACATGAAGTGGAATAATTTCCTGCGTTTGATTAATAAGTTCGGGATTGTAAAGCGTTTTCACCTTCACGTAATTGGCGGTAAAGCCATACATATAATCTCCGTCGCGCTCGGCCTCCCACAAAACGGTGTTCGGAATACCGGTTTGTGATTCATAGAACGCTCTTTTCTTTTTATCCGAAAGCTGGTGAAGTTGTTTTGAGCGGATCGCCCTTACGTGTGCGGGAACAACATCGCCCAGAGATATAGCATGAGTGTTTTCCCGTTCGCTGTAAGTAAATACGTGCAGGTAGGAAACATCCAGACTGTGAATAAAGTCGAATGTTTCGCGGAACTCTTCGTCGGTTTCTCCCGGAAAGCCAACAATTACGTCCACTCCGATGCAGGCAGAAGGCATGAATTTCTTAATGGATTCAACCCGCGATTTATACAGGTCGCTTAAGTAACGCCTGCGCATTCTTTTAAGTGTTTTATCGCATCCCGATTGCAGCGGAATATGAAAATGCGGAACAAATTTCTTCGACTGAGCAACGAACTCAATAATCTCGTCGCTTAGCAAATTGGGTTCAATGGATGAAATGCGAAAGCGTTCAACAGGAACCCGGGCATCCAGTTCTTTTATAAGACCCAAAAAGCTTTCGCCGTTATAACGCCCAAAATCACCTGTATTAACTCCGGTAAGCACTATTTCTTTTACATCCTGTGCGGTGCACAGTTGTATGGCCTGGTTAACCGTATTTTCTATGCTCGCGCTGCGGCTTTTTCCCCTTGCCAGGGGGATTGTGCAAAAGGAACATGAATAATCGCAGCCATCCTGAACTTTAAAGAAAGTCCGGGTACGGTCATCGGCCGAGTAGGAGGGACTGAATTCATGCACATGTTCAATTTCACAGGCAAGCACTCTGGCCTCCGCCTCTTGCTTGTTTTTTTGAATGTATGAAACCAGATTAAATTTCTCGGAAGCACCCAGCACAAGATCAACTCCGGGGATTTCTGCAATTTCCTGAGGTTTAAGCTGGGCATAACACCCGATTATGGCAATAAATGCATCAGGCGTGTCGCGCATAATCCGGTTCACCAGACTTCTACACTTTTTATCGGCATTTTCTGTTACCGAACAGGTGTTAATAACAACAGCATCAGGTTGTTCGTCCAGTTCTACCCGCTGGTAGCCTGCATCCCTGAATGATCTTGCAATGGTGGATGTTTCAGAAAAATTGAGTTTACATCCAAGCGTATAAAAACTGACCTTTTGTGCAGACATGTTCTAAATCGGGGCGCAAGTTACCATAATTTTCAGCGCTCACGTGTCCGTAACATTAATTCTATGCATTAAAACCGGCCCTTTTTTAATTTTAATTGTCTGATAAACAATATTTAACGCAGCTCTCATGAATGGCAAAACATCTCGCACTTGTGCGAATTGAATTTTAGACTACATTTGCAGTCCCAAATTAAAAATTGGCCCGTTCGTCTAGGGGTTAGGACACAAGATTTTCATTCTTGGAACAGGGGTTCGATTCCCCTACGGGCTACATCTTCTGAATAAAGAAAAGAAATGGCAAATCACTCTTCAGCGATTAAAAGAATCCGCGCTAACGATGCAAAGCGTTTGCGTAACCGCTATTACCACAAGACTACAAGAAACGCATTGAAGCGTCTTCGTTCTACTACAAGTAAGAAAGAAGCAGCAAAAATGCTTACTGAAGTGAGTTCAATGGTTGATAAACTTGCAAAACGCAATATCATCCATAAAAACAAAGCCGGTAACATTGTGAGCAAGCTCACCCGCTTTGTAAATTCACTCAACTGATAATTTACTTTTTCATTTGATTAAGCCACTCTTCTCCGGAGTGGCTTTTTTTGTTTGAGGGAACCTTAACAGAAGTAACTTGTTTAAAAGAAAAGTTGCCAAGCATGAAGCCGGTTAATTCTGCGATTTTTCCCGGAACCATTTATTTCACCATGTTCATCTTAATGGTAATGTACCACCAGACCGGTTTGGCGGTAATGCTCTTCGGAATGTCGCCTCTTGTTATACTATTAATGGTTTACAAGGTTTTGAAAGGCGGAGCTTACCCCAAAAATATGCATTGGGATGAAAGCAGCCCGGAAAGTATGTATGAGCACTACTGAATGAGCTTCAACTCAACTCTCCGGTTTTTCTTTCTTCCTTTTTCTGTTCCGTTATCAGCAATTGGTTTGGTTTGTCCGAACCATTCAACTTTCAGCCTGTCGGCTGAGATTCCCCCATCAATGAGGTAAGTGGCAACTGCCCGGGCACGATCGCGGCTTAATCGCAGATTTCCATCCTCGGTTCCTGAGTTATCTGTGTGTCCCGAAATACGCATTTGCCAATCCGGGTTGGCCCGAAGAAGCAGAATTAAATTATCGAGAGCTTCGTAGGAATTGCCACTTATTACGGCTTTTCCCGAGTTAAACTCCAAATCGCGTACAGCGGTTTCAACTACATTTTTTGCTTCAGGTTGTAATTCAGGACAACCATTCAAAGCTTTCGGACCCGGCAATGTTGGGCAGTGATCAAGTGCATCCGGAACACCATCATTATCGGTATCGCCCGAAGGGCAACCTCTGTTGGATTTTTCGCCAAACAACTCAGGACAGCGGTCGTGCTGGTCCGAAATACCATCGCCATCTGTATCGGGGCATCCGTTAAACTGAACTGCCCCTGCAGTTTGAGGACATTCGTCCGTATTATCCGGAATCCCGTCGCCATCCGAATCCGGGCAGCCATTGTATTTAACTGTGCCCGGTAAGTCCGGACAAGCGTCATCACCATCCGGAATGCCATCTCTATCTCTGTCGGGGCAGCCTCTTAAATCGGCCGGACCGGCCTGATGCGGACAAGCATCAGAATTGTCCGTTATGCCATCACCATCCGAATCAGGACAGCCATCCAGCTCGGGTGGCCCCGCCAATTCAGGACATGCATCGCGGTTATCGGTAATACCATCGCCATCGGTATCAGGACAACCATGTAAAGACAGCAGACCAGCCAGATCAGGACATTCATCGTGTTTGTCCGGTATTCCATCCAGGTCACTATCCGGACAACCCATCATTTCCATTATTCCGGGGTCGTCGGGACATTCATCCCGTTCATTCGGGATGCCGTCATGATCGCGATCGCAATAATCAGGACGATCTTCCCCGTATCCTGAAACCAGAGTGATACCTGCCCGAACCGTGGTACCGCGCGAATTGTAAGCACCAAATACAGCAGGTAAATTATCTGCAAACAGGTTGAATTGAGTGAGTCCCAGATTAAGTGTAACACCCGCACCCAGATTTGCAGCTGTGTTATTATGTAAAGCCCAGGCAAATGAAACCTCCAGCAGATTATTGAAGTTTCGGGTATAACTTATTGCCGCAGAGGAATATAATCTATGGAACGTATTGCCAAAATAGGTGAATCTCAGTGTGTTCCAATCATTAAGAGCATACGATCCGCTCAGGTAAATTCGGGCAGGCAATGCCACCGCGTACTTTTCTATGTTGCTTTCTTCAACAGAAAATACATTGCCCAATGAATCCAGATATCGGTTTATTCCGTGTTCAACACTATCGGGATTTGCGTTCAGAAAATCGTTTATGGGAATTCCGGAAAAGGAAAACTCACTGACCTTGTTGCTATAGCTTTTTGCCTTATACTTCCATCTGATGTATCCCAGGTCCAGCAAACTGGCTGATAAATCTACCTTATCGTTCAATTTATACGTTGCCCCGATATCAACAGAAACACCCCGGTTTTTACGCTGCATCTGGTACGGCCAGGTTTTGAGCGAATCGGTATTAAAGGATTCTGTACCCGAAGAATTTATCAGAATGTCCGATGTACCGGTCAAATCAAACGTTACCGGATTAGTGATTAATGTAATTTCACTCCGTTTCACGTTCAGATTTTCCATTCCGTACAAAAAGGCGGCACTTATCCCCAGACGAAGTTTGCATTGAATATCCCGGGAAAAATTGACCGCATATTTCCTGTAATGCGATGCACGTAAATAGATATTGCCTAGCTGCATTAATTCTCCCAGGTAAGGACCGTTCCCGTTAATCGCAAGTTTCATCAGGTCTTTACTGAATCTGAACCGCATATCTGCCACTTCAGTAATCCGGGCACCAACATACCAGCGCCCTTCACGCCAGCCAATGCTCACAAGATCA
>JAGQVC010000116.1 GCA_020438185.1 Bacteroidota bacterium | reverse complement strand
TTGATTCTTGCCATGCAAATGGAATTGCAGTAATTCTCGATGTTGTTTTTAATCATGCCTGGGGCCTTTCTCCTTTCTCAAGGATGTACTTTGATGCAGTAAACAACCGTCCGGCTGATAATAATCCCTGGCTAAATCCGGTTGCAAAACATCCATTCAATGTTGGTTACGATTTCAATCACGAAAGTCAGGCAACAAAGTACTTTGTTAAAAAAACGCTGAATTATTGGATGGATGAATATCATGTTGATGGATTCCGTTTCGACCTTTCAAAGGGTTTTACTCAAACCAACTCGGGTAATGATGTAGGGTTTTGGGGACAATACGATCAAAGCCGTGTTAATATCATTAACGATTACGCCGCTTCAATGAGAAATCATGATCCGGACGTCTACATCATTCTTGAGCATTTCGGCTCCTGGGATGAAGAGGTTGTGTATGCAAACAATGGCATGATGCTTTGGGGTTATGCCGGCAGCCAGTATAGCGAAGCAGCTATGGGCTGGCTGAGCGGAAGCAACCAGAATCTTTATGTAACTACTCCCCAAAACAGAGGGTGGGGAAATTACGGTCTTCAAAATTTCATTGAAAGCCACGATGAAGAGCGATTAATGTATAAAAATCTCAATTATGGTAACGCCTCCGGCGGATACGATACAAAAAGCCCTGGCACGGCTCTGGACAGAATGGGCGCTGCCGCTGCATTTTTCATCCCTCTACCTGGCCCAAAAATGATGTGGCAGTTTGGAGAATTAGGATATGATTATGGAATAAATTATTGCCCTAACGGCACTTACAGTGAAGATTGCCGAACAGCAAACAAACCTGTTCACTGGGAATATTACAATGCTCCCGACCGACGAGATTTATTTGATGTGTACAGAAAACTGAACTTCCTTAAAAAAACACAGCCTTCTCTTAGAGATTTAGGACATTTTATGGATGTTGGCGGATACGAGAAAATCGTACGTTTTACTTCAAATGACTTGAATGTTGTGATTGCCGGAAATTTCGATGTGGTTGGGCAGGAAATGAATCCCGGATTCCCTTTTGGTGGCATCTGGTACGATTACCTGAATGACGACTCTCTTGATGTTAGCAATCCTGGCAATGCTTTCAGTTATAGTCCGGGCGAATTCCACGTATACATCGACCGCAGAATCGTTCCTCCGGCAAATACGTTTGAAATCGAAACAGGAATTCAAGAATCCCTTGCAAACAATAGCTCTGTTCAGGATATTAATGTTTATCCAAATCCTTTTAAGGAAACACTAACCTTTAAATTGCCGACCCTTCCTGCATCCGGAGATTATTTATTAATCACAGATATTACAGGCCGTCAAGTGGTTCCAATTGAGAAGTTAAGCAATTCTAAAGGAAAAACTTTCAATGTGGAAACATCCGGATTGACTCCGGGAATTTACCTCTACTCCATTGTTCTCAATGGAGTTAAACACTCTGGAAAAATCGTCAAACAATAACTATAGTAAGCAACGTGTCCATGAATAAACTTTTAAAACTATCATTCATTCTATTGTGCCTCTGGGGGTTTGAATCCTCAGCACAAACCATAAAGGGTGTGGTTAAGGATGAAAACAAGGAACCAATGATTGGTGCAGCTGTTAGGGTGAGCGGCACTACAATTGGCACAACCACAAATCTCGACGGAGAATACACCCTTACTAATTTAACCCCAGGGAATGTTACTCTTGAGTTTTCATTTGTTGGTTACAACAAACAGACCCGGGAGGCAAAAGTAGAATCCGGAAAAACCAACACTCTGAATGTGGAATTATCAACTAATGCCAATTTAATGGATGAATTGGTTGTGGTTGGATATGGTGTTCAGCGTCGCCGTGATGTATCCGGCTCCATCGTTAGTCTCGAAGGGAAAGACCTCATGGAGGTTCCAACTCCAAGCTTCGAAAACGGGCTACAGGGCAAGGCTGCGGGGGTTCAGGTAATTACCGGATCTGGTGCGGCTGGAAGCGCTTCAGTCGTTAGAATTCGTGGAGTAGCCTCAGTTTCAGCGGGTGGGGACCCATTGTATGTTATAGATGGTATTCCTATTACTCAGGATTATTTCCTGAACGGGAACAATGGGGCAATGAACAATAACCCACTTGCGGCTATTAACCCGAATGATATTGAATCGGTTGAAGTGCTTAAAGATGCCGCCGCAACAGGTATTTATGGTTCACGTGGGTCAAATGGCGTTATTTTGATTACCACAAAGCGAGGAAGCGCCAGCAAAGGAAAAGGTATCCGCGTTGATTTTTCCACCCGCCAGGGTGTTTCTATGCCAACGGCTAAACCCAACATGATGGACTCGCAGCAGTTCCTGCAGATGTTTGAGGAGGCCTGGGTTAATGATGGTCGTTTGGGTGTTCCGGTTCTTCCGGGAAATATTTCCTGGGCCGATGCCCAGAAAACAAACACAAACTGGGTTGATGAAACCGTTGGTATCGGATATCAGCAAAACTATGACTTAGGTATATCCAAAGCCACTGATAAATATAACGTTTACGGAGGTTTCTCTCGTCAGTCAAGTCAATCATACATGATTGGCAATTCTTACGACAGAACATCGGGTAGATTAAATGCTGATTACAAACCCGTTAAATGGGCCTCAATTGCCCTTTCTTCTTCGCTTTCACAGGGTGTGAACAACCGCATCGCTCAAGGATGGTCAGGGGGTTTGGGCGCAGCAATGTCAACGGCTCTGCCTATTTACCCCATTTACTACGAAAATGACGTTCTGGACGATGATGGAAATGTTGTACATAAAGCCGGCGACTATTATTTCCCGAGTAATGATATTAACAGAAATCCTGTTGCCGCGAGAGAATTGAAGGACCTGCAATCGAAGGAAAACCGAACCATCAATAACTTAACATTAACATTTACTCCGATTAAAGATCTGGTGATCACAGGAACCGGTTCTGTTGATTATATGTTCTGGAGAAACAACGAGTATCAAAAAACAGGATACGATCAGAACAACCCTACATTCAGTAATGCATACAGACAAAGCTTTGATGTTTTCAACTACAACACAAACCTTCGGGTTAATTACCTGAAATCATTTGCTGAGAAACACAACTTTGGATTTATGGCCGGTGCAGAATACCAGGATTCCAGAACCAACTTCTTCCCCAATCAAAGTTTAAATCAGGTTGCAACCGGATTCCTGGATGAAAATAACCCTGAAGTGATTAACGATGGTAACCGCAGGTTTGAAGAATGGAACTTTCTGTCGTACTTCGGTCGAATCAATTACAATTTCAAAAACAAGTATTATCTCGAGGTTAATGCACGCGAAGACGGTTCAAGCAGATTTGGTAAAAACAATAAATTCGGATTCTTCCCTTCTGCTTCTGTCGCCTGGATCCTAACCGAAGAAAGCTTCCTTAAAGACAACAGAATAGTTTCATTCTTGAAGCTGAAATCAAGCTACGGTGTAAACGGGAACTCAAATATTCCACCTTATGCACAGTATGCCTTCTTCGGTCAGATAAACAATGCGTATAATGGTCAGTCTATCATTTTCCCTAATGCAGATAATCCCGGCAATCCCGATCTTAAATGGGAAACGTCTAAAACCGTCGATTTTGGACTTGAATATGGCTTCCTCAACGACCGAATTCATGGCGAAATTGGCTACTACAGAAAACAGTCACAGGATATTCTTTTAAATGTAACGACTCAATACAGCACCGGATTTGGTTCCGCCTGGGCTAATGTTGGTGAAATTCTAAACTATGGTTATGAGTTCGCTCTTAAGGCAAAGGTGATTGACAATAAATTCAAATGGGATATCAATTTCAATATATCTCGCAACCGCAACGAGGTTACAAGTCTGGGTGATTATACCGAAGATGCAATCAGCGGAGGTACAAACGATACGCGATTAGTTGTTGGAAGACCGATTGGAAATAATTTTCTCGTGAAATTTAGTCACGTGGATCCGGCCACAGGCCGCCCTGTATACCTTGATTTAAATGGAAATGAAACGTTCGATTGGAGTGTTGACAACCGCGTTTCAACCGGAACAATTCTTCCGGATGCGACCGGGGCAATCTCAAACACCTTTAGATATGGTCGCTTTGACCTTACAATGGAATGGTATTTTGTGATCGGTGGAGATATTTACGACTCCTCTTCCAAGCGACAGCTTGGAACTTTCGACTCAGACGGATGGAACCACAGAACAGACCAGTTTGACAGGTGGAGACAGCCCGGCGATGAAGCCATGTACCCTGTTCTTACTACGACTCCTGACACTTACGGATCTGGAACGCCGTGGATAAACACAGACCTCTGGCTTCATGACGCCTCCTATGCCAGATTACGAACTCTTTCATTGGGATATGATTTACCGGAAGCGGCTATTCGTAAACTGAAAATGAAATCGGCCCGGATTATTGTGTCGGCAAACAACATTTTTACAATTACGAAATTCCCGGGTCTTGACCCTGAGATTGCAAGAGATTTTGAAAATGCTACCGACCGTAATATGAGTCCCAACATTACTTATCTAACTGCTCCTCAACAAAAATCTTTCACTCTAACTCTTAACGTAGGGTTTTAAAACCGAACATAATTATGAAACTTAGAAATTTAATTTATTTGGTTTTCCCCCTCGCATTGCTGGCTTCCTGTTCAGAAGATCTTTTGGATAAAAAGCCACAATCAACCGAAAGCCAGTTTCTGGCTGACGAAGCAATCAAGACAAAAGAAGATCTTCGAAAAGTCTTGCTCTCCAGTTACGATGTAATAGCCAATACCTGTGGCGGTCAGGTGCAGAATCTGGCTGAGTTACTGGGCGATAACATTGATAGCCCTGCTAATCAAAACGACTATATTCAGGTCTATTTGCGCCGTACAGATGTATTTAACGGAACTATTGGCGGCGTATATAAGAACGCTTACATCACTGTTTACAGAGCTAATCAGCTTATTGCTAAAAAAGAAGATGTAGCAGACATATCTGCTGAAGAAAAAAACCAGCTTGAGGCTGAATCGCGTTTTCTCAGAGCATTTAGCCATCACATGATGCTAAGATTATTCGCGCAGCCCGCCGGTTATACTTCTGATAACAGCCACCCGGGAATTGTGATGAAAATGAGCGCAGAAAACGCTGCAGGACTACGTTCAACTGTTAAGGAGTGCTATGATTTAATTCTGGAAGATCTTGATTTTGCAGAAGACAATCTTCCCGAAGAAAATAGTGTTTATGCTACCACTTATGCGGCAAAAGCGCTTAAAGCAAGAATTTATTTGGATTTAAATCAATTTGACCTGGCGGCTCAAAAGGCTGCAGAGGTTATTAGCTCCAATAGATTTCAACTACTTGATTCTTTGAACCGCTTTTCAGCTGGTTCAAATACCGAACAGATTTTTGCCGTAGTAAGTACAAATGCGAACGGGGTTTCGGATGACAGAGGTGGAGCCTTCCTGAATTACAGGTCTGACAACAATTCAAACCCGATTATGCGCACCAATGCAGCTTTTTTTACACTCATGACAGCTGATACCAACGACCTGCGCGGAAAACAATGGTTTAGAGAAATTTCTGTAGGTGGAAACTCAACATTCGGTGTAGCGCGATTCGACAGAAGTTTCATGTGGATTCCTCTACTCCATCTTACCGAAATGAAGCTGACCCGGGCCGAAGCCCTGGCCTCTTTAGGAACGGATGTGACAACAGCACAAAACGACTTGAATGAAATTCGTGAAAGAGCCGGTCTTGATCCGTATTTTGGCACAGGTGCAGATTTGGTTGAAGCAATCAGGATTGAAAGAAGAAAAGAAATGTGTTTTGAAGGTGACAGAACAACCCAGATCAAACGTCTTGGTGTTTTAGGTTTGCCTTCTGAATCCAGAGGTGCCCCCTGGGATTGTCCTGGTATGGTGCTCCAGTTTCCCGGCCAGGAAAATACTGTGCTTGGGTTTGAGTTGAATCCAACCGGAGGTTGTAATTAATTTTGTATTTGATTTAGAAAAACAATGAAAAATATCATCACATTTTTATC
>JAGQVC010000115.1 GCA_020438185.1 Bacteroidota bacterium | reverse complement strand
CAATGTCTTCGCCAATAGCCGCTTTCACCAGATATGATCCTGCGAGAAAAATGGTTCCTGTTTTATCCACAATCATAGCTTCATCGCTCATGATTGGTAAATACGCGCCGCCTGCTACACAACTACCCATAATGGCAGCTATCTGCAAGATTCCCATGGATGACATTACCGCATTATTGCGGAAAATGCGCCCGAAATGCTCCTTGTCGGGAAAAATCTCATCCTGCATTGGCAGGTAAACACCCGCGCTGTCAACAAGATAAATGATAGGAAGCTTGTTCTCAATCGCAATTTCCTGCGCACGCAGATTCTTTTTACCTGTGATTGGAAACCAGGCTCCGGCTTTAACCGTGGCATCATTCGCAACAACAATTACCTGCCTGCCTTTTACATAACCAATCATTACTACAACTCCGCCCGAAGGACATCCGCCGTGTTCGGCGTACATGTCATCACCGGCAAAAGCACCAATTTCAATTCGGGGAGCTCCTTCATCCAGCAGGAAATCAATCCTTTCACGCGCAGTCAGTTTCCCTTTGGCGTGTTCTTTCTCAATTCTGGATTTTCCGCCGCCCAGATTCACTTTCTCCTGCTTCCGCCGCATGGCAGAAAGCAGAAGGCGCATTTTATCTTCATTCTTATTTTTTTCCAGATTCTGACTCATGCGCTGTAGTTTTCTTTATTCTTCGATAAAAGCTCCCATACCGGAGAATTTATCAATTCTATTTTCGATTCTTTTTTCAGGTTTAATTTTCGAAAGTTTGGCTACGTGTTTCAAAATTTCCGTTTTCACCGTTTTGAAAACCTCATTATAATTGGTGTGCGCACCACCAACAGGTTCAGGAATCACGCCGTCAATCAGCTTGTTTTTCATCATGTCTCCGGCAGTAAGCTTGAGCACATTTGAAGCAGTCTCCTTGAATTCCCAGCTTCTCCAAAGAATTGAAGAACAGCTTTCAGGTGAAATAACTGAATACCAGGTATTTTCAAGCATCAACACTTTATCGCCAATTCCAATTCCCAGGGCTCCGCCCGATGCTCCCTCACCGATGATCACACATACCACGGGTACGCGTAATTTGGTCATTTCATAAAGGTTTCGGGCAATCGCTTCTCCCTGACCGCGTTCTTCGGCTTCCAGACCGGGATAGGCGCCTGGTGTATCGATAAATGTAACTATGGGAACTCCAAATTTCTCAGCCAATTTCATTAGACGCATAGCCTTTCGATAACCTTCAGGATTTGGCATCCCAAATCTTCTAAGCTGGCGCATTTTTGTATTGGCTCCTTTCTGCTGACCAATAAACATGATGGACTTGCCGTCAACACAACCCAATCCACCAATCATTGCTTTATCATCGCCAACTGTTCGGTCTCCGTGAAATTCCATGAAATTGCCATCCGTCATATATTGGATGTAAGCCAATGTATATGGTCGGTCGGGATGCCGTGAAACCTGAACCCGTTGCCAGGGACTCAGATTATTGTAAATTTCTTTGCGGGTCTGGTCTATTTTAATTTCCAGTTCCTTTATAGCTGACGCCATGTCAACTTTGCCTGCTTCAGCGAGCTGGCGGGCTTTTTCGAGTTGCTCGAACAATTCGGCAACCGGTTGTTCAAAATCAAGAAAGGTCATAGGCCTTCAATTTTCAGGGGGCGCAAGTTAATCATTCATGTCAATACCGTATTTTCGATTCGAAGCTTAAATTTTGTTAAATAGTTTTAAGGTTCACATTATCAGTATTTAATGAATTTGTATGGTTGTTTTTCCTCCTGTAAAGATAAATCTGGGATTATATGTTACCAAGCGCAGGGAGGATGGTTTTCATAACATTGAAAGCATTTTTGTTCCTGTCGCATTTACAGACGTTCTCGAAGTTGTTGAAAACGACCGGGATGAATTTCGTTTGTTTATGTCGGGTTTGCCCGTCCCGGGCGATGCTGATTCGAACCTGGTTCGGAAAGCATACGACATATTAAATGAGCAATTTGCCTTACCCGGAGTTGATTGTTACTTGCACAAAATAGTTCCAACCGGGGCTGGCCTGGGCGGCGGTTCTTCCGATGGCGCCTTTATGCTTCGGTTATTGAAGGCTAAGTTTGATTTGCCAATCAGTAACGAACAACTGATGAAACATGCCGCCACATTGGGGAGTGATTGTCCATTTTTTATTCAGGATTCGGCATGCAATGTCAAGGGCAGAGGGGAAATTCTTGAGCCTGCAGGATTTTCTCTACGGAATAAATGGATTGTTTTGATTAATCCGGGTATTCACGTTTCTACCCGACAAGCCTTTGGCTTGATAGAGCCTAATACTGCTCCATCAGGATGGATGGAAAAACTGATATCAGCGCCCTATACAGCCTGGCAGGAACTTGCCGTAAATGATTTTGAAGCACCTGTTAAAAGATTGTATCCTGAAATTGCCGACATCCTCGAAAGCCTAAAGAAAGCTGGGGCATTCTATGTCAGCATGACAGGAAGTGGATCAACCTGTTATGGGATATTCCATCAATCACCGGATGTTGGTTTCGATTTTCCGGAGAATTACCTGATTAAATTGGTAAAAGGAATTTGACCAGGGCAAATTGATTCAGAAATTCGTTCTGAATAATTGTGATTAAATCTAATCAATTGAATTTCTAATTAACCTCAATTATTTATTATTTCCCGAAAAATAGTCAGCTTTATTCAATTCATACCAGTTGCAAAGAATATCTTCATAGTAATAATGCTCGATAAAATTGAACCCGATATTTTTTAAAATTTTATTTGAAGCTTCGTTCTGAATATGTGCTGTGCCAATAATCTTTTCGAGCTTCAGTGTTTCGAATGCATATTTAAGACTGGCTTGTGCAGCCTCCGTTGCTAGTCCTTTTCCCCAGTAACGCTCAATCAGGCGATAGCCTAAATCATAAAAATTTATACGGTTATTCGAGGGTTCTGTTACATACTTTATTCCTGCCCAGCCAATAAATTCATCGGTTTTCTTATCTACAACCGCCCATCGTCCAATTCCAAAATCCCGGTACTGCTTGAGTAAAAAGTCAATTACCGATTTGCTTTGTTCAATATTTTTAACCGGATTATTTCCCAGAAACCGGTGTACTTCAGGATTGCTGTCAAGCTCAAAAAATCCTTCAGCATCAGATGGGCGAACATCTCTGAGAATAAGTCGGTCAGTTTCAATATTAAAGTGAATGGACTGCATTTTTATCGAATAAACTGACTTATAATATTGGAGCAATATTTCCTCCTGCACTTCTTTCCAGATAAATAACTTCTCCCGGGCCTTTGTAGTAAATATTGCCGTTGCCATTCACTTTAAAGTAAAATGTGGAATCAGCGTAAACACGACAGTCAGCGGAACTCAGAGTCTGAACATAAACATGATCGCATAGTAATTCATCATAATCACCAAATCCAAGTGAAGCCATGTAAACTGATAAATCATAGGTTCGACCTTTAACAACAACATCACTTGCACCGGTATTCTGAATTATTTCGAGCCGGTTATTATCAATTAATAAATTCAGGTCGGAAGCAGAATCCCAGAATTCAAATGTTAACTCTGGCTGGTGCAGCGTGTCGGGGCAATTGATGGTGCTACTTCCGTATGAAATCACTTTTCTAAGCTGAGTAAAATGTATCTCCATTTGGACAGGAATTTTATAAGTCCTCATGAAATTACACCGGTTATCATTTTTTAAAGTTAATGCGCCATTATTAACTTCAGTAATAAATTGTGGAATTAGCTTTTCGCCTCCGGTAACCTTAACAAAGTTAATAGTGTCTTCTATCAGGGTAATTTCCAGCCTCCGGTTAATATGAATCGTATCAAAAGGCTCCAATTCCCTTATTTCGCTTTGGATGATGCCTGTTTTTGTAAAACAATCATTCATTTGTTCCTTCTTGCAGGCATGCAGTACAAATAACAAAAGCAATATGGAACAGAGTGATTTCATCGGTTTATAAAGTATCCAAAACCTAGTTCAACATAATCGGCACTGGTCATGTGTGCTTTAATCAGGCATTGAGCTATCCACCTATGTGTTATGTGGTACCTGATGCCGATACGCTGGTATACAAATCCGTCCTGCTTAATTGGATTGATTAAATAAAATCCCTGCTGAATTGGAACTGTTATGCGCCCAACATGCAGTTCATATGCTAGCGTAATTCCCATTCTTACAGGAGTTTTGATTTCACTAAATGTTTGTCTTGCTCTGGAACTTAATGAGGCATCATACATAAAATCAAACGAGCCGCCAAGAGAACTTTTTCCTGTAAATCTTTTCAATCCGCTAAACGAGAAAGTCCATGCCATAAATTTAGGACCTTCAACCGGTTTGGTAGCTTTCGGGAAACCTGAAACAGTACCAAGCCACCTGATTTTTCTTTCCAGTATGGGAAATGAATTGTGATTAACCCTGACTGGTTTACCCAGATTTATATTTAAACCTGCATTAATTCCCGCTATATTAATTCCCGCGTTAGGTTCCTTAAATGCTCCGTTCGAAAAATGGGAAAATGAAACTGAAGTAAGTAACTCAGCTTCTCTGAATAAATGCCAATGTGCCTGTAAATTAAATTGAATTGCTGCATTGAAGCCAGTACTTATTGCGATATTTTTTCGATTCTCATCCAAATTAAATTTACCTGTCAGGTAACCAATTCCGACCGAGGTTCTGAAATGCCATTCTGTATGTTTCCCTTTTCGAAGTGGGAAACTCATGTATGGAAGTGCCGACCAGGCTTGTCCCATTTTGCTATTTCTGAAATTCAACCATTGAATCGCCAGTCCGGCATGCGGGTAATTGTAAAACTTTTCCCATTCTTTAACTCCTGAGAAATTGTAACGATAAAATAGTTCAATCGCAGGAATATGAGCAGTAACCAATGGATCCATATCCTGTTTGTGCTGCACAATAAAGCCATTGTGGTAACGAACACCAATAGCAGTAGGATAAACAGACGTTTGTGAAAAAACGGTTGACGAAATGCATAAGGCAAACAGCAATATCAAAATGCCATTGGTGTACTTTTGCATTAACCTTCGCAATTCCTTCATGCTGCAAAGGTAAACGAAAAGGAAATTTGATAAGTATGTCGCATTTTGATGAAAAAAAAGAGGCCTTCGGCCGATTGCTGGTGATAATGGATGAACTGCGGGAGAAATGTCCCTGGGATATGAAACAGACCATGGAATCGCTCCGGCATTTGAGTATTGAGGAAACCTACGAATTATCGGATGCCATTATGAGCGGAGATCTGGAAGAGGTAAAAAAAGAACTAGGTGACGTATTGCTCCACATAGTTTTTTATGCAAGAATTGCTTCCGAAACAGGACAATTTAATATCGCTGATGTTATCGATACCTTATGCGAAAAGCTGATACGCCGTCATCCACATATTTACGGCGATACTCAGGTTGCAAACGAGGATGAGGTAAAGGCCAACTGGGAAAAAATTAAAATGCAAGAGGGGAATCGTTCAGCTCTAAGTGGAGTTCCACGTTCGCTACCGGCAATGATTAAAGCGCTGAGAATTCAGGAAAAGGCAAGAGGGGTTGGATTTGATTGGGAAAAGCCTGAACAAGTCTGGGAGAAAGTTCTGGAGGAATTAAATGAATTTAAAGCCGAAACTGATGCGGGACATCAGGATAAAATGGAAGAGGAATTTGGAGATTTATTATTTGCTTTGATAAATTTTAGTCGCTTCAAACACATTAATCCGGAAGATGCACTGGAGAAAACAAACCGAAAATTTATTCACCGTTTCACTTACCTTGAGGAAGAAAGCAAAAAAGCGGGTAAAAGCCTTGAAGATATGAGCCTTGAAGAAATGGATGTATATTGGAATAAAGCAAAATCAATTCCGTTTAAATAGATTAATTTTGAGGTTTTCATCTGGTATTTTCACTGGTAAAACTGCAATTTATATTGCTGCATTTTTAATGATTGCAGTGTCATCCAACCTGAACTGGCCTGAAAAGTATTCCCAAGGGATAATTCGGTCAGATGCCAAAGGTTATTACGCTTATTTACCTGCCTTATTCATTTACAACGATTTGCATTTC
>JAGQVC010000114.1 GCA_020438185.1 Bacteroidota bacterium | reverse complement strand
TCAATCGTGAATCCGGCCAAGCTGCCTGTAGATCTGCAATTCGATGTTTGTCAGCGTTGTCATCTGCAAGGGAACGCCGTGCTTCGGGAAGGTAAGAGTTTTCTGGACTTTCGCCCGGGAATGAAATTGTCGGATGTTATGGATGTTTATCTGCCCCGATATACAAACAGTACGAGCGATTTTATTATGGCGTCGCATGCCGACAGATTGAAACAAAGTGCTTGTTTTCGCGAAATGGAAACAAGATACGTTACAGCGAATTCGCTTCGTCCCTACAAATCTGCTTTAACATGTGTAAATTGTCATAATCCGCACGTTAGTGTTAAAGAAACTTCAGAAGCCTTATTCAATCAGAAATGTGTATCCTGCCACAAGGCAGAGAAAGTGAATGCCTGCCCCGAATTGCATACGAAAACTATCGGTGAGGAAACATCCTGCGTTTCGTGCCACATGCCATTAACCGGCTCTTCTGATATTCCTCATGTAAGTATTCACGACCATTATATTCGAAGGCAATATAAAAAGGATGAAAAGGCAGGAGGGAAGTTCATATCCTTAAGCTGTATAAACAATCCTGATCCGGATAAATTGAGTCGGATAAAGGCATTTTTACAGCAGTACGAGCGATTTAACCCCGATGCAACTTTTCTTTTGGATAGCGCCACTGTCCTGATTAATCAGCTCTCTGAATCGGGCAACATGCAATATTTTAAATTGAAAGTTCTGTCAGATTTTCTATCAAAAGACTATAACTCAATTGTGAAGAATACATTTGAAAAGGGTATTTCTGACTTAATTTATTTCAATCTTGGTAATCGCGATTACAGCAACGAAGACGCCTGGACGGCCTATCGGATTGGAGAGTCTTTTAATGCAGCCGGATACCAAAAGATTGCTTTCCTGTTTTATGGATTTTCTGTTAAACTGGCACCGTATTATTTTGAATTTTCCAATAAGTTTGGCACCTCAGCGCTTATGAATGGAAATGCCGATATGGCTGAAGGTATATTTAAAAGGATATTGAAGGAAAATAAGAATTTTGCACCAGCCTGGAGCAACTTAAGTTATGGTTCTCTTTTGAAATCAGATTTTCAGAAATCTTTAGAATACGCAGATAAAGCTATTCAACTTGATTACCGATATACTCTTGCAAGGTTGAATAAAGCCGCGGCTTTACAAGCTCTTGGTTTAAAGAGAGAAGTGTTATCAGAGATCGAAACCATTCTGAGCATTGATCCGCTGAATGAATCTGCTTTAAGGTTTAAGGAGAAACTGGCAATTGAGGACGGGAAATAAAATGGCAGCAAAAGGAAGGAAATCAGGGAAGAAGCAAAAAAAATCAGTAAAGCTGGGGCGTGTATTACTGCTTATTGCAGCTATTCTAACCTTGTCGGCTACTATTTCATTCTATTGGTTTTACAAGCGGGTTTTTGCAGTCAACCTTCGGTTGGATGGCAATAAAAAGGAGTTTGTTTACATAAGAACGGGCTCAGATATTAATGATGTAGTAAACGCGCTTACTGAATCCGGGTGGCTGATTGATAAATCATCATTCATCTGGCTATCTGAGTTCATGAAGTATGATGAAAGAATCTTGCCCGGCAGATATCAGTTGGAAGGGAGCATGTCGAATCTGGATTTAGTGAGACAATTAAGATCAGGGAAACAAGTGCCGGTTAATCTGACTTTTCGTTCCATGCGCACCAAAGAACAACTCGCCGGTCGTGTGGGGCGAATACTTGAAGCAGACTCACTTTCTCTGATAAATTTAATGAATGATTCGGGGTTTATGCGGCAGTTCGGGCTTAATCCCGAACAGGCCTTGTGTCTTTTTTTGCCTGATACCTACGAGTTCTACTGGAATACGGATGCCAGTACTTTTATAAGGAAAATGGCCGAACAGTACAATGCCTTCTGGACAGAAGACCGGTTGAAAAAGGCAGAATCAGCCGGCCTGAGCAAAACAGATGTTCAGATTCTGGCATCAATTATTGTTCAGGAATCGAATATGCGTGATGAGTGGCCGGTAATTGCCGGTGTTTATATTAATCGCCTTAAAATTGGCTTGCCTTTGCAGGCCGATCCTACTGTTAAATTTGCGTTAGGAGATTTTGAACTGAAACGGGTAAGAAAGTATCATACAACGGTAGATTCTCCATACAACACCTATAAATACAAGGGTTTGCCTCCCGGACCTATTTACATGGCGGGAAAACAAAGCATGGATGCCGTTTTGAATTATCAAAGGCATAATTACCTTTACTTTTGTGCCCGTCCCGACAGGTCGGGATATCATACATTTACAAAATCATACACAGAGCATTTACGAGTGGCCGGTAAATATCACCGCAGCCTGAATGCCAGGGGAATTTAAGAAACAGAAAATGACAAAAATTAAATTTGGAACAGATGGGTGGCGAGCTATCATCGCTAAAGAGTTCACAGTTGATAATGTTGCCCGTGTAACTGAAGCTACGGCAAAATGGCTTAAACAAAACTATGAGAAACCCTCAGTTGTGGTTGGACACGATTGTCGGTTCGCAGGTGAATTATTCACCGATACTGTTGCGAAGGTATTGTTAAGTCAGGGAGTGAAGGTGTATCTGAGTCAGGGCTTTGTTTCAACGCCCATGGTGAGTTTGGGGGCCCTGAATTATAAATCCAGCCTTGGAATAATTATAACAGCTAGTCACAATCCCCCTGAGTATAACGGCTATAAACTGAAAGGCAGTTATGGCGGTCCCCTGCTGCCGGACAAGATTGAAGAGATTGAAGCAATTATTCCTGATAAGGCTGATTCGTCATACAACCAGGTGAATTTGTCAGTTGCCGAATCAGAAGGCAAACTGCAGTACGTGAATCTCGAAGATGACTATTGCCGCAAGGTTGAAGAGAGTTTTGATTTGGATGCAATTCGCAATTCGGAGCTGGAATTTGCCTACGACGCCATGTTTGGTGCAGGGCAAAATGTAATCAGGCGCTTGCTCCCTGAAACTACCATGTTGCATTGTGAGCACAATCCTTCCTTCGAAGGTCAGGCACCGGAGCCAATTGCAAAGAATCTGGTAGAGTTTTCAGAAATGATAAACCTTGCCGGCAATATCGACTGCGGTCTTGCAACCGATGGAGATGCAGACCGGATCGGTTTGTTTGATGCAGAAGGTAAGTTTGTGGATTCGCATCATATTATATTGTTGCTCATACACTACCTGGTAAAATACAAAGGCATGAACGGGAAAGTTTGTACTGCTTTTTCGTCAAGTGTTAAGGTTAAAGCCATTTGTGAAGCATACGGACTCCCGCTTGATGTAGTGAAAATCGGATTTAAATACATCGCAGGAATAATGATTTCGGAAGATGTACTTCTTGGAGGCGAAGAGTCAGGAGGAATCGCGATTAAAGGACATATTCCAGAACGTGACGGGATTTGGATGGGCTTGGTTATTTGGGAATTTATGGCCAAGTCGGGCAAAACTCTTCAGGAGCTAATCGATGAAGTTTATGAAGTTGTCGGAGCATTTAGTGTTGACCGGAACGATTTGCACTTGCCGGATTCTGAGAAACAAAGGGTTATCAATTTATGTAAGGAAGGAAAAGTAGATAAAATAGGTAACCGTCCAGTAATTCGTGTGGAAGATATGGATGGATTTAAGTTCTTCCTGACTGAAAATGAATGGTTGATGGTTCGGCCTTCAGGTACAGAACCCTTGCTGAGGGTTTATGCAGAAGCTGCTGATCATAATGGAGTGCTGAAACTGATTGCAGATGCAAGAGCTCAGTTTGGCATTTAATTAACAATTGAACAATAAAAAACCCGCCGGCATTGCCGGCGGGTTTTTTTGTATGTGTGCGGGAAAATCTTAATAAACTTTCTCTTTGATTCTTGCTTTCTTTCCTTTCAGTTCGCGGATGTAGAAGATGCGTGCTCTGCGCACAACACCACGCTTGTTAACATCGATTTTTTCAATGAATGGCGAATTGTCAGGGAAAATTCTTTCTACTCCTAATCCACTTGACATTTTACGAACGGTGAAAGTTTTAGTAGCACCCTGTCCACGGCGCTGAATAACAACACCCTGATACTGCTGAATACGTTCTTTTTCACCCTCACGGATTTTGTAGTGAACCGTAATGGTATCTCCTGCCCTGAATTCAGGCAATTCTCTTGTTTCTGTAAGCTGACTGGCTATCGTTGAAAGGAAGTCCATATTGTGAAGACTTTTATTGTTCAAAAAAGGAGTGCAATATTAGGGAATCTTTTAATTCATCCGACGAAAGGAGATAAAAAAATCATGATTCGTCCAAAAGGTCCGGTCTTCTTTGTTTTGTACGAAGTACAGATTGTTCATGTCTCCACTTTTCGATTGCGCCGGAATTGCCACTCAGGAGGATATCCGGCACTTTCCATCCACGGTATTCAGCCGGTCTGGTATAAACGGGCGGCGCAAGCAAATCGTCCTGAAAGGAATCTGTAAGAGCAGATGTTTCATCATTGAGTACACCCGGAATTAAACGGATAACTGCATCAACAACCACGGCTGCTGCCAGTTCTCCACCCGAAAGCACATAGTCGCCTACCGAAATTTCTCTGGTTATTATATGTTCTCGCAGACGTTCATCTACTCCTTTGTAATGTCCGCAAAGAATAATCACCCTGTTAAGGGTTGAAAGCTGATTTGCTGCTTTCTGGTTAAATCGCTCTCCATCGGGAGTCATATAGATTATTTCATCAACTGGACCTTCCGCTTGAATAGATTCAATACAGCTTAAAATCGGATCAATCATCATCACCATACCGGCGCCTCCGCCGAAAGCGTAATCATCCACGCTTTTGTGCCGGTCCGAAGAATAATCCCGGATATTATGAAGGATTATTTTCGCCAATCCCTTTTCCTTCGCCCTTTTCAGAATAGAATGATTGAAAGGACTTTCCATCAGTTCGGGCAATACAGAAAGTATGTGTATTTCCATGCTGCAAAAATATGCTTAATTCAGGCAAACCATTATGTATCTTGCGGGCCTGATTCATGAGTTTCGATAAATTCCGAAACTGAAGCTTTAATTATTATGAGTGTAGCCGATACAGCCCTTAATAAAACCTTTGTTTCGCTGGAAGATATTCTTGCAGTGTACCGGAAACCCTTGCTGGAACTGATTACCGATGCCGCCAATGTGCATCGTAAATTCCAGCAGACAGGGGAAGTTCAGGTGAGTTCTCTAATTTCAATTAAAACCGGCGGTTGCTCCGAAGATTGCGGTTATTGTCCGCAAGCCGCCCGCTACAATACCAATGTAAACGTCCACAAACTGATGCAGGTAGACGAGGTACTTGAAAAAGCATCCAAGGCAAAGGCCGGTGGAGCTTCGCGGGTGTGTATGGGTGCTGCCTGGCGAGAAGTGCGCGATAACAGAGATTTTGATAAGGTGATCGAGATGGTAAAAGGCGTAAGTCAATTGGATATGGAGGTTTGTTGTACGATGGGAATGTTAACCGACAGTCAGGCCAAAAAATTGAAAGAAGCCGGCTTATATGCCTACAATCATAATTTAGATACGTCAGAAGATTATTATGATGAGATCATCAGTACCAGAACCTATGATGATCGATTGGAAACCATTGACAATGTTAGAAATGCTGGTATCAGTGTGTGCAGTGGCGGTATCATTGGAATGGGGGAGAGCGATGAAGATAGGATAGGAATGTTGTTTACACTGTCTAATTTGCCGGAACATCCTGAATCGGTGCCTGTTAATGCATTGGTACCGGTAGAAGGCACGCCATTATCTGAACAACCGAGAGTGAGTGTTTGGGAAATGCTGAGAATGATTGCTACGGCTAGAATTATTATGCCTAATGCCATGATCCGTTTAAGTGCCGGACGATTGCAAATGCCGGTGAGCGAACAGGCCTTATGTTTTATGGCCGGCGCCAACTCAATATTTGCGGGAGATAAACTCCTAACGACAGCCAATCCTGCATTTGCCGACGATAAGGCTATGTTTGAGTTATTGGGATTAAAACCGAGAGCCGCCTACAAAGAGGAAAAGGTAGCTTTAACTACATCGTAAAATTTACTCGGTGGAT
>JAGQVC010000113.1 GCA_020438185.1 Bacteroidota bacterium | reverse complement strand
TTTAATGAATTAAATCATACTTATTTATTTCTGTGGACCATTTTCGTACTTGCATTGGCCGGCATGCTTCGCCGGCGCATGTTTCTGAGGGCTGCTTATTATCTCCTGTTTAATGTTGGTTTATTAATTTTTACAATGCTCATTTATCATAAAGGCGATTCGTATGTGATGATGGAACGGGCTTTTATGCCTTTGGCTTTTACGGTAGCCGCTCCGGCAATGGAATTAATTTGTGTGAGTAAAAAAACACGGAATAATTTAATTCAGGCATTGGCAATTATTATCGTTTTTATGGTTGGTTTCGGAAGAATTTCTGAAAAAGCAATGTTTATGGATGAGCGACTTGCCTACATGAATAAGCTTCACCAAAAATATTCAGCACCTAAAATTTGTTTAAAAACGTCGCAGGTTGATATGCAGCTTATTGAAGTTCCCTGGCCTGTATGTTTCGAATCTCTTTTATACAGCAGTGCCGTTTATGGAAAAGATTCCTGCTTCACTATTTCGGTAATGAGTGAGGAAGAATTTGAAGCCGCAGACCTGTCTTCGCCCGATAATTTTATTACTCCCGGATTTTTCGGAAGTCTTAAAACAACGGAATTGAATCAGCAGTTTTTTAGAATTCCGCCTCAACCATACGTTGCAGAGGTGGAATAAGTGAGGCTGGGTTTTTCATTCCCGCCGCAGGCGGATGATTCGCCCGAAGGGCTGAAAACAAAGTGAAATCAAGAGTTGATTTGTAATTTAAAGCAATTGATTTTCGCTGAAAGGAGGTCCAAACAATATTTAAAAAAGACTCTTTCAACTTTGTGAACAAACCTGTGTTGAATTTAGACCACTGAGACGGTTTGAATTTGAAATTTTCATTTAGGTTTGAAGCAACCCACAGCAATAGTTTGCGTTTATTTTATTGCGGGTAAATCTGAGGAGGTTAAAGTGTTTCATGAAGCGTTTGATATTTTTTGTTTTGACGATAGTGGTGTTTCAGGCAACTGAGGCACAATCGCTGCGCTCATCGAGAGATACCAGCCTGCAATTGCAGGCCGATGATCCGATTGCAGCGGCGCTGGATAGTCTTGCATATCTTAAATTATTTGAAGCAACCCGGTTTGGAGGCGAATTTGGCCGTCCCGGCAATTTTGGTTTTTCGCCCGATTCGGTACCCAAATACTCACCTGAAGTTATCGCCGAGCGCATCAAAAAACTGGATAACCAGTCGCCATTTAAGCTGGTATACAACAAGGAAGTTCAGGCCTACATTAGTATGTATGCCGAGCGTAAGCGCGAGCAGGTTGCCCGGATGATTGGCTTATCTGAATTGTATTTTCCCTTGTTTGAAGAGGCTCTGGCCAGACATAAAATGCCACTCGAACTTAAATATCTGGCTATTGTTGAATCGGCATTAAATCCTGCGGCACGCAGCCGGGTTGGAGCACAGGGCTTGTGGCAATTTATGTACTCTACCGCCAAGCTGTTTAAATTGAATATTTCAAGTTATGTGGATGAGCGCTGCGATCCCCGCAAATCGACCGAAGCTGCCTGCATTTACATGAAGTATTTGTATTCGATTTATAAGGATTGGTCGCTGGTGCTTGCTGCTTATAACTCCGGACCCGGAAATGTAAATAAAGCTATCCGCCGTTCAGGCGGAAAGACAGACTATTGGCAACTGCGCTCTTATCTTCCCAAGGAAACCGCCGGTTACGTGCCAGCATTTATCGCTGCTGTTTATGTGATGAACCATACGCGTGAACACAACTTGTATCCGATTATGCCGAAAGCGATTTTCTCTGAAATTGACACGGTACATATTAATAAGAAGGTTACATTCAAACAGCTGTCTCAGGTTCTTGACATGCCCGAGGAGGATATCGCATTCCTGAATCCGGCTTACCTGCACGATATGATTCCGGCTACCGACGACCATTACGTGCTTACCTTGCCAAAGGAAAAGGTTGCAACCTTTATTAATAATGAGGAAACCATTTATACATACAAATCTCCCCAGGAGAGCAGAATGGACAGCCTCCTTAGTTTGCAGAAAGACGTTCCATCAAAAGTTAAAATTCACACAGTAAGATCCGGCGAAAGCCTGTCGATGATTGCCCGTAAATACGGGGTAACGGTGAATGAGCTTAAAAAATGGAATAAAATGAAATCGTCGCGCCTGCTGCGCGGACAAAAACTAAAAGTTAGTTCGCCTGAGGCTGTTGGTCGTGAGCGAATTGCTGAGCTGGTGCCCGACGAAGCTTCGGAGGAGGCGCCGCAAACCGAAACAAAGACAAAAGAAGAGCCTGCCAAAGAGCAGAAGGATGATTATACAATTTATAAGGTGAAACCCGGGGACAGTTTATGGAAGATTTCGGTTAATCACGGAATGACGCTGGATGAACTGCGAAAACTAAACGGGTTAAGCTCCCGCTCGGTAATTAAACCGGGAATGAAATTAAAAGTGAAGAAATAAGAATTGATTTGGCATAAAAAAACCCGGACATAGTCCGGGTTTTTTGTTTTAGTTTGGTTTTGTCTGGTAATTATTCTCCGCTAAACGGAACCACCGAAACGTATGATTTATTGTCTTTACGACGGTTGAACTGAACTGTCCCGTCAACCAGTGAAAACAAGGTATGGTCTTTACCAATCCCTACGTTATCACCCGGATGGTGTTTGGTTCCACGCTGGCGAACGATAATGTTGCCTGCGATGGCTAACTGGCCTCCGAAGATTTTAACTCCAAGGCGTTTGCTGTGCGATTCGCGACCGTTTTTGGAGCTCCCCGCCCCTTTTTTGTGTGCCATGAGGTTCTGCTTTTAGCCTTTGATTGACTCGATTTGAATTTTAGTGAATTGCTGACGATGGCCGTTTGACTTCTGATAGCCTTTACGACGTTTCTTTTTGAAGACGATCACCTTGTCGCCTTTGAGATGGCTGAGCACTTTTGCGCTCACTGATGCACCGCTTACGGTGGGAGTTCCAACCTGCACTTTTCCGTTGTTATCGATCAATAAAACCTGATCGAAATCCACCTTTGCTCCTTCTTCTGAAGCAAGACGATGAACGAAAATCTGCTGGTCTTTCTCCACTTTGAACTGCTGACCTGCGATATCTACGATTGCGTACATGATAAATGGATTTAACCTTGATTTTTTAAGGGACGCAAAAGTAGGTAAATTGCATAAAACTCCAAAGAATTTTGTTAATAATATTGTGAATTTCATCCAAACAGCCCGATAATCAGGCAAACATGTTCTTGAGAAGGATTGAGGTACATCCTAAATTTGATGTAATCAATTCAATGAGGTATGAAATCACACTTTTTATTTGGAGTCCTGTTTTGTCTGCTGGGAGTAGCAGCAATGGGCCAGGGAAACACCGGAACCCTGAGAGGTAAAATTATTTGCGAAGAAACCGGAGATCCGGTTTCACTGGCAGCTGTAATAGCTGAATCGGGAGCACGCCAATACGGCGTAATTGCCGATATGGATGGTAACTTTTTAATTGGTGGTATTCAGTCGGGCACCTATTCGGTAAAGATATCTGCCGTTGGTTTTGTTGCGCTTCAGGTAGAGGAAGTAAAAATCAGCTCAGATAAAATTACCATTCTTGACCGTAAGTTGGGATTGCGCATGAATAACGGACCCGTGATTGTTTGGGATCGGTTTAAGGATGATTTGCTTGGTACCGGTGGTTGCAGCACCATGAAAAGGCTGGATGCGGAAGTTATCACATCAACCGCAGGTTCAAGAGATTTGGGAAGCCTGATTGCGTCAACGGTGCCACGTGTTTATATGCAAAATGAAGGGGGAGCACTCCATTTTTCAGGTTCGCGCGAAGGCGCTTCGCTGTATCTGATTGACGGCGTTAAAGCGATTGGAGATCCGCAGATACCACAGCGCGGAATTGAAGAAGTTGTAGTAATTACAGGAGGTGTGCCCGCACAATACGGCGACACTACTTCGGGAGTGGTTATTATCAATACAAAATCTTTCTGATTCGCACGTGTGATTGCGTTTGGTTTGGATCAGCATGGTTGGAGCCCCGGTTAATAGCCGGGGTTTTTTATTGCATTATGAATAACTTTCCAGTCGCCGCTGCGTTCATAAGGTTGAATTTTCGGAGTTTTGCTATTTAGCATTGGTTTCAATGAAGTTATTATTCAGGCTTTTTCTGGTCTTGGCGCTTAGCAGTGTGGGCTCCGCCCTTTTTTCTCAGCCTCCGGCTGATGATAAAGGCATGGAAGAAAAGCTGGCAGGACAGTATTACGGATTGCAGCAATATGATTTGGCAGCCGATATGTACGTAAGGCTGTACGACCGTGAGCCAACTGCCTTTTATTACACCCAGCTTTTAAATTGCTATCTGCAACTCAAGGATGGCAAATCAGCCGAAAGGCTTGTTACAAAACACATTAAGAAGCATCCCGGACAACCCGGATTGCTGGTTGATCTGGCTTATGTTTATGAGCAAACGGAAGAACAGTCGAAAGCTGAAAAACAATACGAACGTGCTTTAAAAGAGGCCGATTTAAGAGATCAGCGTCAGGTTAGCGAGCTTGCCAATGCATATCTGCTTCGCAGGAAGACCGGCCTTGCAGAAAGAACCTATCAGGAAGCCCGTAAACAAAGCATTGGAGGGTATTCCTACGAACTTGAGCTGGCCGATATTTATGCCTCATCCGGCGAAGCCGGAAAAATGCTTGATGAATATTTCAGATTGATTGACCGTGGTTCGGAACAATACATTCAGCAGATTCAGAATAAGTTGCAGGATTTACTGGTAAACGACCCGGGAGAAAAATACTATGAACAATTGCGGGAACGCCTGTTGAAGGCTGTACAACGGAACCCTGATCAACTGATTTTTTCTGATTTGCTTATCTGGATGTTCGTTCAGAAAAAGGATTTTGGAGCTGCAGTAACCCAAAGCAAAGCCATTGATAAACGTCTCCGCGAAAGCGGAGGAAGAGTTCTGCAGGTTGCCAGGATTGCGCTGGCTAACGACCATTACGAAGCTGCGGTTGAAGGTTTCAATTACCTGATCGACAAAGGAAGCAGCACACCCGTGTATTTTATTGCCAAAAAGGAATTAGCACTGGCGGGGTACGAAAAGCTTTTGAAGAATCCGGCGTACACAAATGAAGAGCTTGAAGCAACACGGGCTGCCCTGCAGGAAGCCTATACCATATCAACCGACGGAGAATCGGCATTGCAGCTTGCCTTAAGTCTGGCACACTTAAAAGCGTTTTATCTGGGCGACACTTCAGGAGCTCTTGTGCTGCTTGACCCTTTTACAAAAGCTGCCAGCGGATTACCTCTGCGAATGCAAAACGAAGCCAAACTGGAAGTTGCAGATATTCAGTTGCTTTCGGGCGATGTTTGGGAGGCTACTTTGACTTACTCGCAAATCGAAAAGGCAATGAAACCTGACACCCTGAGCCAGGAAGCTAAGTTTAGAAATGCCAGACTGGCTTATTACAAGGGCGATTTTGACTGGGCTAAAGCCCAGCTTGATGTGCTGAAAGCCGCAACTTCAAAATTTATTGCCAATGACGCCATGGAATTAAGTCTGCTTATTGGCGACAACCTGGTGTATGACACAACCGGCGAGGCTTTGCGTATGTTCTCGCGTGCCGATTTGTGGTTGTACCAGAACAAAACAGAAATGGCAATGGCAACCCTTGATTCGCTTGAGCAATATTTTCCGGGTTCGACTCTTGCCGATGACCTTCTATTCAGAAAGGCCGAAATTGCTAAGAGACAGAAGAATTATTTACTTGCCGCTGAATTATTTAAGAAGGTAAGTGAGCAGTACGGAGAGGACATTCTCGCCGATAATGCCCTGATTGAGTTGGCGAGGCTCACTGAGATGAATCCGGCCGCTAAGGCCGAAGCCATGGAATTGTATAAAAAGCTGATGACGGAATATCCGGGATCGCTTTATGTGGAAGAAGCCCGAAGGCGGTTCAGATACCTGCGCGGCGATCAGATTCAGTAAAAAAGAGGTTGCCCGCTAATGCCGACAACCTCAACAAACAAACCAGCACACAAGACTTTTAGTCTCTTCTGATCAGCACCTGTCTGGCCATTTTAAAGCCCTGTGGTCCTGAAATAACCAGAAAATAATTTC
>JAGQVC010000112.1 GCA_020438185.1 Bacteroidota bacterium | reverse complement strand
CAGTTCATATGCACCGGCAGCAATACCGAGCGCCTGAGAAGCAATTCCGATTCTACCACCCGATAGGGTTTTCATGGCAAACTTGAACCCGAAACCATCCTCCCCAATTCTGTTTTCCTTGGGAACTTTAACATCGTTAAACAATAAAGTATGAGTATCAGACCCCCGGATGCCTAATTTATTTTCCTTAGCACCTACTATAAAGCCTTCCATTCCCCTTTCAACAATAAATGCATTAATTCCTTTACTGCCTTTGGCAGGATCGGTTTGAGCGATAACAAGATAAGTTGAAGCGGAGCTTCCGTTGGTAATCCAGTTTTTAGTACCGTTTAATAAGTAATAATCTCCACAGTCTTCTGCTGTTGTGCGCTGAGATGTCGCATCACTTCCAGCTTCAGGTTCTGAAAGGCAAAATGCGCCCAATTTTTCACCTGTTGCAAGTGGCACAAGATATTTTTGTTTTTGCTCCTCATTAGCAAATGTTTCAAGACCCCAGCAAACCAGTGAGTTATTCACTGAAACAGCAACAGAAACAGAAGCATCAATTTTTGAAAGTTCTTCCATCACAAGTGCATAAGAGATGGTATCCAATCCGCTTCCCCCGTATTTCGGGTCCACCATCATTCCCATAAATCCTAGTTCACCTAATTTTTTTATCTGCTCCGCAGGAAACTGTTGCTTCTCATCACGTTCTATTACACCGGGCAGTAACTCGGTCTGCGCGAAATCACGTGCAGCCTTTTGTATCATCAGATGTTCTTCGGATAATTGTATTTGCATGTCCTAATTAATTTGGGCCTCAAAAATACTTTAATTTCCTTATGCCGCACGAAGCAATTCAGCTGAATACAGAATTTCAACTGCTACATGTAATTGGTTTAATGTCGGGCACATCTACAGATGGCTTGGATATTATTTCGGTAGAATTATTTCCTGAAGACGAAAATATTCGTTACAAAATCCTGAAAACCAAATTTATTCCTTATGCGGATGAGTTTTCATTATTATTGAAATCGTCCCCCTCACTTTCAGGAAGGGGCTTAAGAAAACTCGATGTGGAATTAGGGATTTACTTTGGAAATGAAGTAAAAAAATTCTGTCAGGAAAATGACCTCTACCCTGATTTGATTGCATCGCACGGACATACGGTATTTCATCAGCCCGACGAGGGCTATACCATGCAAATTGCCTGTGGAGCTGCATTGGCTGCAACCTGCGGTTACCCCGTTGTGAATGATTTTCGCCAGGGCGATGTATCGTTGGGTGGACAGGGCGCACCACTTGTTCCCATTGGAGATGCCTTGCTTTTTAGCGAATACGATTACTGTGTTAATTTGGGTGGATTTGCGAACATATCCTGCGAAGCAGAAAATAAAAGAATTGCCTGGGATATTTGCCCCCTAAATGTTGTTCTTAATGAGCTTGCGGCCCTTATAGGAATGAAGTACGACGAGAATGGTCAAATTGCTTATTCTGGTAAATTGATACCGGAAATGCTGACGAAGCTGGACTCTCTGGAGTTCTATAAACTTCCTCCTCCAAAATCACTTGGAACAGAATGGGTTCAGGTTCATATTTCACCGATTCTGAGCCAATACGAGTCTTATGCTGTCGAAGACAGAATACACACATATACAGCCCATGCTGCCGGACGCATAGCACAATCGCTGAAAAAAGAGCAAGGCAAAGCCCTATTCAGCGGCGGAGGATGCAACAATTTATTTCTGATGGAAAAAATTGGAGCAAATTCAGCAGCCACAATCGTAAAAGCAGAACCAGTCCTCAGAGATTTTAAGGAAGCACTGATTTTTGCCTTGTTGGGATATCTGCGATGGCATAAATATCCCTCAACAATAAGAAGTGTTACCGGCGCGTCAGCAACGCTGCCGGCAGGAGCCGTATTTTTACCTAAAGGAGATTAGAATGATGAGTCGTCGTAATAATCGTCGTCGTCATCATCGTCATCGTCGTCAAAGTCCGGATCTGACAAGTCTTCGTCGAGGTTGAAATCTTCATCGTCGTCGGTTTCTTCGACTTCTTCCTCTTCAAAATCGTCATCTTCTTCGTCGAAGTCTTCGTCTTCAAAATCTTCGTCCTCGTCGTCGTACTCGGCTTTCCAGTTCTTTAGTTCTTTAGGATTCAGGGGCTTCAAACGCTTGTTTCTGTTGCCCTCTCCAAAAAGGTCCTTGTCTTTGTTGAACGCTTTGTCGGATTTGGTTCCCATTGGGTAATTGATTGGTGTTTGTTTAGTTTTTTGATGTGACCAAAATAATGAAAAACTTAAATTCCAAATACACCTGTAAAATTAGTTTCAAATAGTACTTTTGCGCATCCCCAAAATCGTCAAAAATGAAGGATTTACTTAAGGTATATGAGGAAAAGCAACCTGAAATAGTGTTTGAATGGAAAGATGCGGAAACAGGAGCGGAAGGCTGGATTGTGATTAATTCGCTTCGCGGGAACGCCGCAGGCGGAGGAACACGCATGAGAAAAGGACTCGATCGGCGGGAAGTTGAATCACTTGCCAAAACCATGGAAATTAAATTCACTGTTTCCGGTCCGCCAATCGGCGGAGCCAAATCAGGCATCAACTTCGATCCGAACGACCCTCGTAAAACTGAAGTTTTAAAGCGCTGGTATAAAGCAGTGATGCCTCTTTTGAAAACTTATTACGGAACAGGCGGGGATTTAAATGTGGATGAAATTCATGAAGTTATACCAATTACTGAAGAATTTGGATTGTGGCACCCTCAGGAAGGAGTGGTTAATGGGCACTTTGGAGGAGCTGATGCGCAAAAAATACGCAAATTGGGTAATCTCAGAGCCGGTGTGTCGAAAGTGATTGAAGATCGCAGATTTACTCCTGACCCGGGAAAGAAGCTGGTTGTAGCTGATATGATTACCGGCTTTGGGGTAGCCGAATCATGCAGACATTTTTATGACTTATACAAAAGTGATTTAAAGGGAAAGAAAGTGATCATGCAGGGTTGGGGTAATGTTGCTTCTGCGGCAGCATATTATCTATGTAAAAATGGAGCTCTTATTGCCGGAATTATAGACCGAAGCGGAGGTTTAATTCCTGACGAACCACTAGGATTTGAGCAGGTTCAGGAGTTGTTCCTCAATAAAAATGGAAATCAGTTAAATGCTCCTGATTTATTGACCTTTGATGAAGTGAACAGTAAAATTTGGGATGTTCAGGCAGATATTTTTATTCCGGCTGCAGCTTCAAGACTGGTTACAGAGGACCAGTTGAAACGTATGAAAGCAGCAGGTGTTAGTGTAATCTCATCGGGAGCCAATGTACCCTTTGCTGATAAGGAAATATTTTTCGGACCAGTGATGGAACAGGCAGACCGGATAATGACTGTAATACCTGACTTTATTTCTAATTGCGGAATGGCCCGTGTTTTCGCTTATCTGATGAGCGATGATGCGGAGATTTCGGACGATGCAATTTTTCATGATGCATCATCGACCATTTTAAATGCGATGAAACAAGTAGCATTGCAAAGCCCTTCAGGTATAAATTTTTCCAGAGAAGCCTTTTCTATTGCGTTAAAAACGCTGCTCAATTAATTCTGTTTTTATGGCCCTGCAAAGCGGGCCTATGTTAATAAACACGTTCAAAACGAAGCGCTGTTCGTTCTGAATGCAGCGCAGTTATTGGTTTTATTTGGAATACCAAAAAGTAAACAATAACGTTTTTAATAAAATTCTGATTTATGCCGGGAATATTCCTGCAGGCCGTAATTGGCGGCGACTCATTATCTGCTGCAACAGATGCAGTAACAGAAGCAGCTCAAAAAGTTGATACCCTCAGCGTTTGGGATATGATTCAAAAAGGTGGCTGGATTATGATTCCAATCGGGCTTCTTTCTGTTGTTACCCTTTATATTTTCGTTGAAAGGTTTCTGGTTTTGCGAAGAGCAGCATCCAATCCTGATAATTTGTTGAACAACGTACGTGACCAGATTCATCAGGGTAATATCCAGGGTGCTGTTGTGCTTTGCAAAAGCAACAATACTCCTGATGCCCGCATGATTGAAAAGGGTTTATCCCGAATTGGAAATTCGGTTGATGAAATTGAAAAAGCAATGGAAGGAGCCGGTAAAAAGGAATTGAGCCGTATTGAAAAAAACGTAGGTGTGCTGGCTGTAATTGCCGGTATTGCGCCCATGTTTGGCTTTGTGGGAACAATACTCGGGGTTATTAAAATTTTCTACAATATCGCGCTTGCCGATAATATCAGCATTGGATTGATTGCGGGAGGTTTATATGAAAAAATGGTTACATCAGCCGCAGGCCTCATTGTGGGTATTCTCGCATTTGTGCTATTTCACTACCTGAATTTTATGGTTGATCGTATTGCCAAACGAATGGAGGCTTCGGCGCTCGACTTTATTGATATGTTACACGAACCTACTAAATAAATGAATCTAAGAGGTTCCAGAATAAGGCCCCATGCGGAAGTGAGCACCCACTCACTTAACGACATCATGTTTTTCCTTTTGTTGTTTTTCCTGATTGTTTCAACAATGGTGAGCCCGAGTGTTGTAAAATTAACGCTGCCAAGCGCAAAGAATGCACAGGCATTGAACAAGCAGGTTATAAAACTGGAGGTTTCGGACGACCTGAGGTATTTTCTGAAAGGCAAGGAAATTCCTTTCGAAGAATTGGAACCTGCTATGGCAGAAGCCGTTAATGGAATAAATGAACCAACTATTGTTTTAAGCTTAGATAAGAGCCTCAGCATACAGCAGCTTGTGGATGTGCTGGAAATCGGCAACCGTTTAAAGGTTAAAATGATTCTGGCTACCAGGGCTCCAAACGGATAAAACAGATGGAATACACCCAAAAATCTGACAAATACACTGCAACAGTAATCACACTTACATTTCATGGATTGCTGCTGCTATTGTTTATTTTATATAAAATAATCACACCTCTTCCACCCTATCCCGAAGACGGTGGTGGCGGTCTTGGCGTTGAATTAAGTTTTGGAAATTCTGCTGACGGGATGGGATTTACTAATCCGGAATCACTGCCTGCGGCAGGACAGCAGGGCAAACCGGCCAATGAGGAAAATGCACCTTTGCTCACCTCTGAAACAGAGGAAAACAATTACATACCAGAACCGGAAAAAGTAAAAAAGCAGGTTCAACCAAAAGAACTTAAGCGTGAAACAGAAGGTCCGGTAATTACCAAAACAATACAACCTGCGGTGGAGGAAAGGGCCTTATATCCCGGTAAAACAACAAAATCAGGCAGTGAAGGCAATACAGGCAAAGCCGGTAACCAGGGAGATCAAAGCGGAGATCCGTACAGCCGGGTATATACAGGCAAAGGCGGAACCGGCGGTGCCGGTGGAGATGGAACCGGATCAGGTGGTGGTACAGGCGGAGGAAACGGAACAGGTACCGGAAACGGCAACGGATCAGGAATTTCGTATAAGCTCATCGGAAGAGGCCATCTGGTGCTCCCCAAACCTGAATATACCTCACAGAAATCAGGCAAAGTGGTTGTTGACATTATTGTGGACCGCCAGGGAAATGTAATTTCAGCCAAGGCAGGTTCAAGAGGCACCACAGTTCAGGATGCCAATTTGTTTGATCAGGCTGAACGTGCAGCGAGAAAAGCTAAATTCAAGTCTAATCCGGATGCTCCTGATAAACAGGTGGGTACTATTACGTACACTTTTATCAGAAACTAAGTAAATTTGCTGCTTGGTTATGAAAATGAGATCTATTTTGGTGTTTGCCATTATGGCATGTGTGGTTTTCTTTTACTCATTTCGTGAGGAAGAAAAAGTATTTCAAAATGAAGTAAAAACAATACTTATTGATCCGGGCCATGGAGGCAAGGACAAAGGCAGTACCTGGGATACTCTTGTCGAAAAAAATCTGGTTTTGGATTTCTGCAAATATTTTGAGAAAGTTAATATCAATCCGGGGTACAAGCTGGTTTTTCTAAGAAACTCGGACGAATACTTTTCATTCAACGGAAGGGTTGAGAAAATTAATCAGCTTAAACCTGATATTATTGTCAGCATTCACCATAGCATGAATGTGGACAGCACTCTATCGGGCGTGCAGGTTTTTTATTGCAGGGAGAGCTACAATTCGGAAAGAAGTTTAGTACTAGCC
>JAGQVC010000111.1 GCA_020438185.1 Bacteroidota bacterium | reverse complement strand
CCGGCTTTTTGACCTTTCGGGCAAACTGATTCGTTCTGTGCAGTTGCCTTTTACAACGCCCTTAACCATTCTAAATTCTGAACTTCCCGATGGAATTTATCTGGTATCAATCAGCGAAGACAATCAGGTTCCCCGCCAGTTGAAATTGATTAAGTAATAAAAGGCATTTTAACAAAATGCCCGTCAGCTAAAGATGTCGGGCTTTTTTTTCTAAAAGAAAAAAGCCGCAATATTTGCGGCTTTTGGAGCGAAAGACGAGGCTCGAACTCGCGACCCCGACCTTGGCAAGGTCGTGCTCTACCAACTGAGCTACTTTCGCATTGGGGAAGGCAAAAGTACAAGATTTTCGTTTTCCCCAAAATATTCATCAAAAAAAATTAATCATTTTAGCAAACGCTTGATATTGTTGAGTTTCATCAATGCCTCAATTGGAGTAAGATGGTCAATATCGGTTGATTGAAGCTCTTCCTTAATCTGTATCAGCACCGGATCATCGAGCTGAAAGAAACTTAATTGCATGCCTTTGGCCACCTGTTCGGGTACAGCAGGTTTTTGTTGCGGATTATCGCGGTGCAGTTTCTCCATTTCGTGGAGAATTTCTGTTGCGCGATTTACAAGCTGCTTTGGCATGCCGGCCATTTTAGCAACATGAATCCCGAAACTGTGATTGGATCCGCCTTCTTTGAGCTTTCGCAGGAAAATTACTTTCTGGTTGACTTCCCGAACCGAAACATTGTAATTGCGAATGCCCGGGAACTGGCGTGCCATGTCATTTAACTCGTGATAATGTGTGGCAAACAAGGTCTTCGCCCGGTTAACGGGCTGTTCATGAAGAAACTCAGCAATTGCCCAGGCAATGGAAATCCCATCGTAAGTGCTGGTTCCCCGGCCTATTTCATCGAGCAAAATCAAACTTCTTTCACTCAGATTATTCAGAATACTGGCCGTTTCATTCATTTCGACCATAAAGGTTGATTCACCGCTGCTGATGTTATCTGAGGCTCCAACTCGTGTGAAAATCTTATCAACCATTCCAATTCTGGCCGCTGAGGCCGGAACAAAACTTCCTATCTGCGCCAATATGGTAATTAAGGCGGTTTGCCTGAGAAGCGCTGATTTTCCCGACATGTTTGGTCCGGTAATCATCATAATCTGACAGGCTGCCGGATCAAGATTCAAATCATTGCTCACATACTGTTCACCTTCAGCCAATTGCTTTTCAATAACAGGGTGGCGACCTTCTGTGATTTCCAAAGTAAGTGCATCACTCATTTCAGGCTTGCAATAGTTGTTATCCGCCGCCAGGCGAGCAAACCCTGACAAACAATCTAATTTGGCCAGTAAAAACGCATTGTGCTGAATAGGCTGAATATACTCGCCCAAAGCAACAACCAGTTGTGAATAAAGATCAGATTCAAGCGTAGCTATTTTCTCTTCGGCTCCTAAAATCTTTTCTTCAAAATCTTTGATTTCGGGTGTGATATACCGCTCCGCATTAACAAGTGTTTGCTTGCGAATCCAGGTGTCCGGCACTTTATCCTTGTGTGCATTTGTAACTTCCAGATAATACCCAAAAACATTATTGAAGCTTATTTTTAATGAAGAAATCCCGGTGGCATCCGACTCCCGCTGTTGTATCCGCAACAGATAATCCTTTCCACTGCGCTTTATATCACGGAGTTCATCAAAATCGGAGTTAACACCTTCGGCAATTACATCGCCTTTGTGAAGCGCCGCAGGCGGATCCTCAACCAGCTCATTTTCAATACGCTGCCTAATCAACAAACAAGGATTAAGCTGCTCAGCCATCATTTGCAGCGTTGGCTCACCTGTTTTCTCCAGCAACTCGCGTAAAGGCCCGATCATTTGCAGGGCTCGCTTTAGTTGCATCATTTCGCGCGGACTAATCTTTTGCACCGCTACGCGTGCGATGATTCGCTCCAGATCGCCGGTGTTTCTGAGAAACTGATTTGTTTCCTCAGCTATCGCTGGATGATGCAATAAAAAATCGACCACATTCAACCTGTCCTGAACCGGTTTTCGATCCTTGAGCGGAAGTGCCAGCCAGCGGCGCAGCATACGCGAACCCATTGGGGTGATACTTCGGTTTATGACATCAAATAAGGATGTTCCGCGTTCCGATGTGCTTTGAAGCAACTCCAGGTTTCGCATTGTAAAACCGTCCAGCCACATGTATTTATCCTCCTCAATCCTTGAAATGGATGTGATGTGCGCTGTTTTATCGTGATTGGTTTCGTTTAAGTAATGCAGGCAGGCTCCAGCGGCAATTACTGCCAGTTCGCGATCATTGATTCCAAATCCTTTCAGAGAAGCAGTTTCAAATTGCTTCAGGAGTAGTTCCCGGGCATAATCGGGTTGAAAAACCCACTCATCAAGGGCGTATGTAAAAAAGCGGTCGCCATGTTTGTCGCGGAAAGAACGATGCTCCTGTTTAGGAAGTAAAATTTCGCCAGGCAGAAAATTACCCAATAATTTATCGACGTATTCCGCCTTACCCTGCGCCACCAGAAATTCTCCTGTTGAATGATCCAGAAGCGCCAGTCCGTATTCATTATTTCCTTTAAAAACTGCTGCAAGAAAAGCATTGCTACCCTGATCGAGCAACTTATCACCACTTCTCAAACCGGGCGTAACCAATTCGGTAACACCTCTTTTAACAATGGTTTTGGTGGTTTTTGGGTCTTCAAGCTGGTCGCATATGGCAACGCGCAGGCCGGCTCTAACCAGCTTAGGCAGGTATGTATCAAGCGAATGATGTGGAAAACCGGCAAGTTCGATATGCGAAGCCGAGCCGTTTGCCCTTTTGGTCAATACAATCCCTAGAATTCCGGCAGCCTTTACAGCATCTTCACCGAATGTTTCATAAAAATCGCCCACACGAAAAAGAAGCAATGCATCGGGGTACTTCGCCTTAATTCCGGCGTACTGCTGCATCAAAGGAGTTTCCTTTCCCTGTTTGGGATTCGTTGTTTTTGACTGTTTCAAAGGGATTTACTTGTATTTTGGCCCGAAGATAGACCATGCGAAAGTTACAACTTACCGAGCTAAACCGAAAAAATCCCGAACAATTCCACTAAAGCCACAAATGGCCAGTACGGATAATATTGGATAACCTGCGTTCAGCGCATAATGTAGGCTCTGTTTTCAGGACTGCAGATGCCTTTCTTGTTGATAAAATTTACCTCTGCGGCATCACGGCCACTCCACCCAACCGCGATATTAGCAAATCGGCTCTCGGGGCAACCGAATCTGTTAACTGGCAGTACATTTCAGGCGCAGCCGACGCTGTTAAGCAGTGCATTAATGATGGTTATAGCATTGTGTGTGTGGAGCAGACAACCGAAAGCATACATTTAGAGCAATTTACGCCCTCCGGGCCGATCGCATTGATTTTCGGTAACGAAGTGAACGGCGTAAGTGATGAGCTGCTCGGGCTTTGCAATGCTGCAATTGAAATACCTCAATTCGGTACTAAGCATTCGTTTAATGTTTCCGTCTGCGCCGGGATGGTTTTATACGATCTGTACTTAAAAACCAGATCCGGAAAGACTTCCTGAGTGAGTATTTGAGGACGAAAAGGAATAAAAAAAGGGCTGCAGAAGTCTGCAGCCCTTTTTATGTTGTAGCCTTTGAGCTTAGAAGCTTAAGGTCATTTTTGCGAATTCAAGATCTTTCATTGCTTTTTCTTTCAACTCAGGCTTCATAGAAACAGCTTTTGCAAGATTGGTTGAAACACCGGCCTGATCACCACCACGTGCAGCAATAATTGCTTTGAGGTAGAATGATTCGGCGCTGTCCTTGGTTTCGCTGCAATCAAGTGTTTGAGTAGCACCCGAAGGATTTCCGTTCAATACTTTGGCAAGAGCCGCGTTGAAAGAACAAACTGACCCGTAGTTGCTCACAGCACTCGCGTATTTTCCATTAGCTACATCCAGGTTGCCTTTGTTGTATGAAACCTCGGCTGAGCTGCCAGCAGCATCAAAGAATTTACCAGCAGCAATCTTATCGCCTCTCATGGCAGCAGCAACTCCCAGATTATTCTGAACAGAAGCTACATTATTTCCAATCTTTCCTGCTTTTTCGAATTCAGATTGAGCTTCGTTCAGTTTGCCCATTTTTACATACATAGCTCCGGTGTTATTGAAGCCACGGTAATCTTCGGGGAACAAACGTGCGTAAGACTGATAAATCTTCATTTTATCTGAATCGCTGCTTACAAGAGTTGAAGCATAAAGTAATTCTTCGTTACCAAGTGAATCGGGAGCTGAAAGTGCAAGGGCACGAATTTCATCATCGGTTCTAACCTTTAAACGGGTAACCAGATTAATCTCAGCACGACGAAGTTTTGGGAAATATGCCTCATAAATAGGATCATAACTGGCCAATTTCTTAAACTGCTCCTCACGGGCTTCCGGATCATTCACCGTGTTAATGATGTTAAGTGCATCAGATTTTCCATCGATGCTTGAAGTAGAAAGCATTTGCTTCAAACCGTCCCAGTCCTCGTAATCGGTTGTAACAGAGGTATAGAAACCTTCCTGCTTGCGTAAATCCTTACGTTTAATTTTATCGAATCTTCCGAACATTACTTTGGAAGCTTCTTCGGCACGATTCACAGAAAGCTTTGAGTTCCTGCTCAACTCACCTTCCGGTGAAGCATAACCGTAAATTTTCATCTCAACAAACTCAGAGCTATCAGCGCTGGCGCGTGAAATAAAATTGTACATGTTCTCCATCTCATCACTTTTCAGCTCTACATTTCGAACCTGCCATGAATCCACCAGATAATAAATGTTTGCCTTTTGAGTAACAGTTGGATTCTTATCGAACTTGTCGGCATCCATCATAGGTTTGTAATCCTTCTGAAGAAGCAGTGGAGTTACAATAGTACCTTTTGCAATTGAAACCTCAGGTAAGTCAGTTGTTTTTGATTTATAGGTAGCTGTTGCTCTAAGCATCAGGTCAGCACTTTCCATTCCCGGTACGTAAGCAATTTTGTCGCTTACACTGAACTTCCCGCCCTGATCGTATGAAATGCCTTCACCGGCACCTTCAACCTTATCGCCTCTTAGTGTAATTGATTTCAATACTTTTTCACCGCCATTGTACTTCAATACCGGAGTAACCTCAAGAGTCGCTTTTTTATGGAAGTATTTCGGCGGGAAATTTCCATCTACAGCTACACGGATTGTGTCTCCATGCATTTCAAGCGGATTTGGCTTCACTTCATAGGAAATGGTACCTGCATTTTTAATCATCTTCTTGATTCCGCAGCCGGGAGTTACTGCTATTGTTACAGGAAGTAACAAGAGAAGAGCTGATTTAAAGAGCTTATTCATTCGTTTGGGTTTAGAGTTTTTGTCTAACAGGGCGCAAAAGTAGTGAAATCAGTATTAAATCCGGAAACCTAAAGCACACATTTAACCATCTGGTAATCATCTACTTAACTGTTTCTTAGGCCCGAATTTTGGTCTTATGTAAGAAATCAACTACTTTTTAACACAATGGATTATGTGCCTTTTGAAGAAAAAATCCAGGCGGCAATTCACCCAAAAACCTGTCAATATTGTGTTTTAAAACCGGATGCACCCAATCGGGGCATACCTCCAAAAGGGGTATTAGCACAAAATCACGCTGATGCATTCGAGGATGTGGTAATGTAAGTTCCTGCCCCTGAATGGTAATCCCTTCCACATCCAGTAAATCCAGATCAATTTTACGGTCGCTGTAACTTTTCCCTATGCGCACCCTTCCCATGCGTGTTTCAACTTCCAGCAAGAGCTTCAAAATTTCATCCGCCTGCAAGGCGGAATAAAAAACAGCAACCATGTTCAGAAACTTATTCTCCGACTCAAATCCCTGCGGATCAGAAGAATATACCGAAGAGCAACGCAAATTATACACGCCCTCAAGGCTAATCAACCAAAGCGCTTCCTCCAGATTGGACAAGCGGTCACCCAGATTGCTTCCCAAAGAAATGATTGCTCTTTTCACTCCGCAAACCTAATTCATACACATTATCTTTTTTACTTTGCAAACCCAATTCGCTCAAATACAATTAAAAAACCCATGAAAACATTCTTTAAAATAGTATTCGGCTCCATGCTGGGATTCCTTCTCAGTATTTTTCTGCTGGTTATTATT
>JAGQVC010000110.1 GCA_020438185.1 Bacteroidota bacterium | reverse complement strand
ATATCATTTCGCTGGCTGTAGGAATTACGCGCGGCATGAATTACGGCGATAACTTCCAGGCCGTACTGGTTTCAAATGCCATGATGGAAATGAAACGCTTACTCGATAAAACCTGCCCCAATCAGGAACGTAACATTCTCGAAAGTGCCTATCTGGGCGACCTGCTCGTAACAGCTTATTCTCAGTTTAGCCGAAATCGCATTTTCGGTCAAATGATTGGAAAAGGCTACACAGTTAAATCAGCGCAGCTCGAAATGAACATGATAGCCGAAGGTTTTTACGCGGTAAAATCTCTTTACAAACTGAATGAACAGCTGGCTTTGGATTTACCGGTCTGTAATTTTGTATATCGTATTCTCTACGAAAACGCTTCTCCTTCAAGAGAAATTCGAATGCTCGAAGCTCAGCTTCACTGAGCAGGCGCCTTCACAATTTCGCCGCTTACTGCCTCAAACTTTGGAAAACTGTGGTAATGCCACATGTTCTTCACAACCGGTCCCTGCATCATAATTAATCCGGGATTGGAACGAATCATCGTTTTTAACTGTGTTGCATCCGTAATGTAATACTCATAAGGAGATTGGACCTCGTGCCTGAATTCTTCAACAGCATCGGGAGTTGCAGCTGTTAATCCATAAAATGGAACGCCCGCTTTTTCACAGGCTTTTGCAAACTCATTTATTTCCGGCTGCACATCCCGGTTGGCTTTATTCAGGTCGTAGCTAACCAAAAAGAAATAGGTGCCGGCATAATTCAAAATATCTTCGGTGTATTCGTAACCTTCAACATTTGTAATGGAAAAATCGTGAACCGGAGGCTGTTCTCCTTCATCAATTACAATTTGTTTGGTATCAACAAATTGCCATTTTGTTTCATCTATTTCCCAATCAATTGTGTCTGTATAAGGCGGTTTGCTCAACTCTTCAACTTCGCCGCTTTGCAGGTTTTTGTATAAAAATTTGGTATCAAATACGCCGGGACGGCCACCATTCATTTGTTCTATCAGATTGTTGCCGATTTTGTATGGCCTGAAATCGATAACCGGTAAATAATTATAGGTATAAACCGGAAAGGCGATGTTTAAAACTAGCGCAACAACCAAAATTGCATTGGTTGCTCCCGAAGGTAATATTGGCTTGATGTGTTTTCGACCTGCCCAAAGAATCGAAATCATTACAAGCAAGATCACATCCTTTGTAAAAGAACCCCAGGGTGTTAGCTTAAGTGCATCACCGAAACAACCGCAATCAGTAACCTTATTAAAGTATGCTGAATAAAAGGTCAGAAATGTAAAAAATACAATCATTGCCATCAGCAGGTTTAGAGTTAATCTTACCCGATTGCCAAGCAAAAGCATTACACCAAGCATTACCTCAACAATACAAATTAACATGGCCTGCAAAACAGCTGTTGGAATCAGAAATTCAGTCCCGAAAACTGCGTAATATTCTTCAAGTTTGTAAGCAAATCCAATGGTGTCGTTCGATTTGATAAGTCCTGAAATGATGAACAGAACTCCCACCAGTAACCTTGTTAAATGCGTAATGTATCTCATGCTGTATTTTTTTTGTGGGCCGCGCTAAGCAAAAATTAAGCCCTTTGTTCTTCAATTTGAATAAGTGCGAAAATGGCGTAATTCACCAGATCCATGTAGTTTGATTCAACACCTTCCGAAACAAGAGTTAGTCCGGCATTGTTCTCAATTTGCTTTATCCGCAGAATACGTACAAGAATCATATCGGTAAAGGAACTTACCCGCATATCACGCCAGGCTTCGCCGTAATCGTGGTTTTTCAACTCCATCAGAGCTTTTATTTCAGCAATGGTTTCGTTGTATCGTTTTTCCGCCTCAGCGGCGGATAGTTCCAGCGAATCATTTTCATTTGCCCGTACCTGAATAATAGCCATAATTCCATAATTCACAATCCCCAGAAATTCTGGCTCAATTCCCTCATCAATCAGATGTTTTCCCTTTGTTTCTATCCCGCGGATGCGGTTAGCCTTAATAAAAATCTGGTCTGTGATGGAACTGGGTCTGAGCATGCGCCAGGAGGTTCCATAGTCACCATTCTTCTTTAGAAATATATCTTTGCACTTCGCCACAACGGCGTCGTATTGCTGCGATGTAGTTTGCATTAAAACAATGAATCAGGCCACGAAAATAACACCATCCGCTCAAATCTCTTCAATTCTGCTTAGGGGAATTCCGTTTCACTTCGATAATCCGGTCGTGATGGCCATCGTTAATATTAATTCGGATTCCTTTCACGGCGCAAGCCGGGCAACTTCGCTCGACGAAATATTAAAACTTACCGAAATGCACATCAGTGGAGGAGCACGATTTATCGATCTCGGAACTACTTCCACACGACCGGGTGCTGCTCTTAGTCATGCTACCGAAGAAATTCCGGTGCTATTGCCGGCCATACGTGCCATACGAAAAGAATTCCCCGGGGTTTTTATTTCGGTTGACACTTATCATTCAACCGTAGCCGAAGTAGCCGTTGCCGAAGGTGCAGACATTATTAACGATATTTCCGGAGGCAGATTCGATGAATTCATGTTCGAAAAAATAGCTGCGCTTCGGGTTCCGTACATTCTTATGCATAGTGTAAAAACACCCGAAACAATGCAGGATTCGCCTCTTTACAAGGACGTGCTCTCAGAAGTCCTTTTTGATTTGGAATCCAAAATTCAAAAACTGCAACATCTTGGAGTCTCCGATATAATTATTGATCCGGGTTTTGGTTTTGGAAAAACAAATGAACACAACTTCCGCCTTATGGCGGGATTGAGCAATTTCAAATTAGCTAATTGCCCAATTTTGGTTGGAATTTCTCGTAAATCAATGATTACGAAAACGTTGGGAATAAAATCTGATGAAGCGCTGAATGGCACAACTGCGCTCAATATGTACGCCCTTATGAATGGTGCTGCTATTTTGAGGGTACATGATGCTCTGGAGGCGTTCCAGACAATTCAATTATTCCAGGCTTTAAATCATACCGAATCTTCTGATATCTGATTCTATCATACAATTGTTCATTCAATTCGTAAATTGCCTGCATGTTTCCATTGATATTCATCCACCTGCGATGGCTGGATTTTATCGACATTCTTATTGTTGCAATTCTGCTGTATCAGCTTTATCATCTGGTAAAAGGCACAATTGCTATTAATATATTCTTTGGAATTCTTGCCTTCTACCTGATATGGCTGTTCGTAAAAGCACTCAACATGCAGCTTCTGGCAACTATTTTAGGTCAGTTCATTGGTGTTGGTGTTATTGCACTTATCATCGTTTTTCAACAGGAACTCCGTAGGTTTCTGCTTATGCTGGGTTCCCGTGGTCTGTTTAGTCGCGAAAATCTACGTCCTTTTACTTCTTTCAGAAGATCCGCTTACGCGGGATTGAATTACGAGTCAGTTGTTACCGCCTGCCAGCGGATGGCTTTAAATCATACCGGTGCACTCATCGTTCTGACGCGTAAATCAGACCTGAAATATTATGTAAATACCGGCGAACGAATTGATTCGGAAGTGACTCCAAGTATTCTGGAATCTATCTTTTTTAAAAACAACCCGCTGCACGATGGAGCAGTTATTATATCTGATAATCGCATTAAAGCAGTAAAGTGCGTATTACCTCTTACAGAAAATACGGTTTTTCCTTTTCGTCTGGGACTTCGTCACCGCGCAGCGGTAGGAATTACAGAACAAAGCGATGCTATTGCACTTATAGTTTCCGAACAAAGCGGAGAGATTGCAATCGCCCGGAATGGGGCTTTAAAAACCAGCGTTACTCCCAAACAATTAAATGAAATTCTGGCCGAGGAGTTTGGCGACTAAGATTCAATAATTTCTAACTTTACATTTTCGCAACCATCACCAATTAAAATGAAAAATGTTCTTTTTGTGATTGCCGGCATGCTGCTGTCAATCAGCATTTCCGCTCAAAAATCAATGGGTGGATTCCCGCTCGGATTAGGAAAATCTGATTTGCCGGCCTTAAATGCGACCTTCAAATTACCACTTGTAAACTCAACTCAACTACTTGCCGAAGATGCTCAATTGGCAGCAGCAGGGGAGAAGTCTCTTCGTTTTGGACAGGATTTCAGTGTTGATATCTCCACTTCATCCCAGGGGCAGTGGAACACACTTACCGATGGCAGAAAAATCTGGAGGCTAAAAATCAAATCAACAGGAGCAAAATCCCTCAATTTTATTTTCGATCGCTACAAATTGAATCCGGGCGAAAAGCTTTTCATTTATAGTGCAGATGCTTCTCAGATTCAGGGAGCATTCACCGAATTCAATAACAATCGCATTTTCAATTTCGCAACATTACCAATCGGTTCTCCTGAAGTTGTAATTGAATTCATTCAGCCTGCAAATGCGGACGTTCCGGACTTCCACATAAGTAGTATTGTTCATGGCTACCGCGACTTCAACAAAGCCCTTAAAGATTTTGGAGACGCCGGTGGTTGTAATAACAACGTTGTTTGCCCCGAAGGCGATGAATGGTACAATCAGCGTAAAGGTGTTGTTATGTTACTCACCTCAAATAATTCAAGATTCTGCACTGGTTCTGCTGTAAATAATACTGCAAACGACGGAACCCCATACGTGCTAACAGCCAATCACTGCGATGCCGGAGCGACCGACATATTTATGTTCAATTATTTTAGTCCTACCTGCACGCCAAACGCCGATGGTTACACAACTGATGTTGTAGTTGGTTGCACTCCGAGAGCAAATAACAGCGGTTCTGATTTCGCGCTGGTGGAACTGGCATCAGAGATTCCGCCAGAATTCGAAGCTTACCTCAATGGTTGGTCACGTCAGGAAACTCCGGCTTTAAATACCACGTGTATTCATCACCCGCAAGGGGATGTTAAAAAAATAACATTTAATACAGATGATTCTGAAATCGCGCAATACAGCGGTGCCGATTGCTGGCATATCTTCGATTGGGAGGACGGCACTACCGAACCCGGATCATCGGGTTCTCCGCTTTTTAATGAAAATAAGCTGATAATCGGACAGCTTTATGGAGGAACAGCTACCTGTAATAATAATGTAGATGACTATTTTGGTCGCTTCGCCACTTCCTGGGATGGGAGTAATGCAAACCGCAGACTTCACGACTGGTTGGATCCGGCTAACACAGACGCAACAACGCTTGAAGGCCGACCCGCAAGCGTACCAACATTAGGGGTGGATGTTCGTTTGTCTCAGATAATAACTCCTCTTTCTCATTATTGCAACACCGAATGGATTGAACCTAAAATCACTGTTCGTAACGGAGGTCTTCAAACAATAACTTCTTTTTCAGTTGAATACAGTTTTGGGAATACAGGAACATTAACCTACAACTGGACTGGCTCACTGGCTTCTCTTCAGGCTGTGGATGTAACACTTCCACCATTGGATATGCCATTTGGCAATGCCCAGGTGTTTACCGCAACCATCGTTAATCCCAATCAGGTAGCCGATGAGGATATTTCCAATAATCAGCGCAGCCTGAGCGTGAACGTTGCCCAGGGTGCACAATTCAGTCTCACAATCGTTTCCGATAATTATCCCGAAGAAACATCCTGGGAATTGCAGGTTGCCGGCTCTGGAGAAGTAATAGAATCTCTCGCTTTAGGTGATTTGGCGCAGGGTACCAATAATTTTGAATGGTGTTTGGCCCAGGGCTGTTATAAATTCATCATTAGCGACGATTACGGTGATGGAATTTGTTGTGGATTCTTTTCAGGTAATGGATCTTACAGTGTTTTTAACGACAACGATAGTCTTTTAGGAACAGGAGGCAATTTTAATTTCTCCGAAGAGGTAGATTTTTGCGTGGATTCCACGGCTGGCATTGTGCATTTGAATTATTCTTCCGAACAGTTTGCAATTTACCCTAATCCGGTTAGTGACCTACTATCAATTCGGTCTCTTTCAGGTGTTGTTTCAGAAAAAGTAACTGTCAGAATTACAGATATTTCAGGCAAGAACGTGACCGCAACAACCCTTCAAAACGGTAACGGAACAGTAAATACATCTAATTGGGCTTCAGGAATTTATCTTGTGAGGGTCATCACTGAAGATTCTGTAATGCAGAAAAAGATACTCGTATCTCATTAATCCCTTGGTATTGTTTCTGATTCTAGTCTGGAATAA
>JAGQVC010000109.1 GCA_020438185.1 Bacteroidota bacterium | reverse complement strand
TCAGTTTCGGCACAGGATGAGTTTGGTTGCCCGGGTAGTTCTGCAGAGGTTGAGGTAAACCCTGGTGCGTCACCAGTGGCGGCTTTTACTTATGTTCAAACTGATGGATACACGGTTGAATTCACCTCCGGTTCGATGAATGCTGAGACTTATTTCTGGGATTTTGGAAGCGGAAATACATCGACCGATGAAAACCCGGTGTTCGATTTTTTATTTGATGATGAATGGCCGGTTACACTTATTGTGAGCAATGCCTGCGGAGCCGATACCCTAAGCATTCTTGTAGAAGTTATTAAAACCGGCTTGGCGGACAGGGCAGGTGAGGGTCCACAGTTTTATATACAATACCCGAATGTTAAGCTCAAGGATTTTCAACAGCAGGAAATTAAGTGGCGCGTTTTTTCAGTGAACGGTGCGCTAATTTGCAATGGCACTGTTAAAAATAACGAAACGTGGCAGTTGCCGGAGCTTAGTGATGGATTGTATTTACTTGAAGTTTTTGATGGAGAACGGGTTTCTGTGCAACGGTTTGCTGCCTTTAAACATTGATTTTGTAGACTTGCATGCAATATGGCAGGTAAAATAATTTACGGAATAAAGAACTGCAACACCATGCAGAAGGCTTTCGAAAGCCTTAAAAAACAAGGGATTGAATTTGAATTTCACGATTACAAGAAATCAGGAATTTCTGACGAGAAAATCAGGGAGTGGTTTTCGAAAGCCGACTGGGAGAAATTCATCAACCGGCAAGGGTTGACATGGAAGAAGCTTAGTGATTCTGAAAAGGAGGCCGTGAAAACGGCCGAAGATGCTATCAAACTAATGATGGAAAAAACCAGTCTGATTAAGCGCCCTGTTCTTGAGTTGGGAAAGAAGCTGATAATAGGATTGGATCCAAAAGTTTATCCATAAAAAAACCCCGGAAAACCGGGGTTTTAAGTTTATCGAATCGTTTGTTATTTAAATGCGTTTTCGCCGGTTACATCCATTCCTGTGATTAATAAATGGATATCGTGAGTTCCTTCGTAGGTAACTACAGATTCAAGATTCATCATGTGACGCATGATTGGATACTCGCCGGTAATTCCCATTCCGCCGTGCATTTGACGGGCTTCACGGGCGATTTCCAGAGCCATGTTCACATTGTTTCTTTTGGCCATTGAAATTTGAGCCGGCGTAGCGCGGTCTTCGTTACGAAGTACACCAAGGCGCCAAACAAGCAGTTGTGCTTTAGTGATTTCGGTAATCATTTCGGCCAGTTTCTTTTGCTGAAGCTGGAAAGCCGCAATAGGTTTTCCGAATTGAATGCGCTCTTTAGAATATCGGAGAGCGGAATCGTAGCAATCCATAGCGGCACCGATAACGCCCCATGAGATTCCGTAACGGGCAGAGTTCAGGCAGCCAAGGGGACCTTTAAGGCCTTCAACGTTTGGAAGCAGGTTTTCTTTCGGTACCCGAACATTATCGAAAACCAATTCGCCTGTGGCGGATGCGCGAAGCGACCATTTATCGTGGGTTTCGGGAGTTGTGAATCCTTCCATGCCGCGTTCAACGATAATTCCGCGAATTTTTCCTGCTTCGTTTTTAGCCCAAACAACAGCGATATCAGCAAACGGGGCGTTTGAAATCCACATTTTTGCTCCATTCAACAAATAATGATCGCCCATATCTTTGATATTGGTAATCATACTTCCCGGATCGGAACCCGAATCCGGTTCGGTAAGACCGAAACACCCCATTAATTCGCCGGTTGCCAGCTTTGGTAAATACTTGCGGCGCTGTTCCTCAGAACCATATTTATAAATCGGATACATTACCAGCGAGCTTTGCACAGAAGCCGTTGAGCGAATGCCGCTATCGCCGCGTTCGATTTCCTGCATAATTAGTCCGTAGGTAATCTGGTCGAGTCCTTGTCCGCCGTATTCTGTTGGAATATAAGGTCCGAAAGCACCAATTTCTCCAAGACCTTTAATCAGGTGTTTCGGAAATTCTGCACGTTGTGCATAATCTTCGATGATTGGAGAAACTTCCTGTTTCACCCATTCTCTAACTGCTTCTCTTGCCAGCTTGTGCTCTTCAGTCAGCAGGTCATCAATCTGGTAATAGTCATGTCCCTGAAAACGGTCCTTGTTCATGAATTAAGGTTGATTTTGATTTGGTTTGCAAAAGTAGGAGAATCCATTTCAGGATGAACACATAAGGAGTCCTATTGTTAATTAAATGGTGAAATTACATTCTGCGGTAGCAGGAATAATTACTTTTGACCCGAAATCGCAGTTAATACATTCATTTTAAATACAGGATTATGACAGCTAAAAAAGCCTCAACAGCAACAAAAACAGGTAAATCAACAGCCAGAAAAACGAATGCAATAGGTCTCGACCAGGTTCAAAGCAGTGAGTTAGCAGAGAAGTTGAATGATTTACTAGCTAATTATCAGATATTTTACATGAATACCCGAGGTTTTCACTGGAATATTAAAGGTGAAAAGTTTTTTGAACTTCATATTAAATTCGAGGAGTTGTATACCGATTTGCAACTTAAAATTGATGAAATAGCAGAGCGTGTGCTAACCCTGGGATATACGCCCATGCACAATTTTGAAGATTATATGAAGACGGCGGTTGTTAAGCAGGCTAAAAATGTGAGTGAGGGAAAAAAAGCCGTTTCAATGATTCTGGATATTTTTAAAGTTCTGATTACCAAACAGCGAAATTTACTTGATTTGTCGGACGTAGCCGGCGACGAAGGAACAAATGCACTGATGAGTGATTATATCCGCGAGCAGGAAAAACTGGTGTGGATGTATTCTTCGTTTTTGGGTTAAACAGATTAATCCTTAGCACCACTTTTGACTTTAGCGAAGCGTTTTTTCATGTGCAGGAAAGGTGTTTCGAGCAGTTTATATGAGACAGCACTGCAAATTATTGCAAATAAAAATGCAATTAAATAATTAAGCATGTGTGCTAAAAACGAATCCTGATTGGGCATAATCTCGTGCATTGCCCTGATTGAAAGGGTAATCATGAGGTTGTGGTACATGTAAATTCCGTAAGAAATTCTACCAAGATATTGCATCACAGCGTGTTGCAATAATTGGAATTTTTCTTTTTTTACGCTTACCTGAAGAATTACCAGGGCGAACGGAAAAGAAATTATCTCATGCTGAAATTTTGTAAACACCGGATAGTTGAGGTTTCCGCTAAGATGCGCAGTTAATACCAGCGCAAGAATTGCAATAATAATTAAGGGTATTCCTGCAATTTTAGGGTTGGTTTTTCTTAACCAGGAATAAATTAAAACCGCGTAAGCGACCAGAAAGGGAACAACAATCAGTACAGAGAATCCTGCTATTAAAAGGAATAAAATAAAAACAAAGGTTAACCAAAACAAATCTCTGCGAAGCAGAAAATCGAGTATGCCGGTTTTATTTTTAAAATAAACATAAGCTGCTATGCCACCGGTTGCCATGCATCCAAAGCGACTTAATTCAACCAATGTCAGGACTTTGTACAAATTGGCAGTGTATGCATAAATAAATAATAAAGCGATTTTAATTATTAAAAGCAGCAGAATTACAAAAAACAAAACCCGTATTAACTTCTTGTGAAAAAACTTTACCAGTATTGGCCATATCAGATAAAACTGTTCCTCGACACTTACTGACCAGGTTTGATCGAGATAAGGGATATTGCCATACTGAACAAAAACGACAGAAGAGAGAAATACGCTGTATAGAATAAACGTCTTCCAATTCAGAAATTCCCATAAATCGGAATATCCCGGTATTTCAAAAATTGGCAGATTTGGCCAAAGGAAAAAGCCTGTAAGAATTATAAAAAAGTAAAGTGGCCAGATTCTCAGCACCCTGCGTATGTAGAAATGGAGCACATTCACCGTTTTTTCTTTTTCCTGTTCTTTCAGAATCAAATAAGTAATCAGAAAACCGCTTAAAACAAAAAAAAGGGTTACTCCGAAATAACCAACGGTGTGGAAGAAATTTATATCCAGATAATTGATATGCCCGAACCAGCTTCTTTTCCATTCCACATGAAAAAGAATAACCAAACCGGCAGCAATAAATCTTAATCCATCAAGTCCCGGAAAAAAAATACGCTCGCTTGACTTTTTAGGTATGGCAGGTGTTTCGGTGCTCATTTGTTCCAGGGAAATTCTAAAAAACGCTACTTAAAAAATGCGAATTAATTTCTGCGATAATAAATTGGTTGAAATTGTTTACAGGTTTGGGTTGGCAATATGGCTAAATCCGCTTAGTTGCGAAAGAGAAAAAACAATCCGTTCAGATTAAAATCATTCGCCAATATCTTCGTTCCAAACCTCTGGTTTTTCCTCAATAAATTTTTGCATGAGCCGGTAACAACCATCGTGGTTCATACGAATTAGTTCTACTCCTGCGTTTTCCAGTGTCTGTTCGTCACCCAAAAATGTTTGGTTTTCGCCAATTACAACTATTGGAATACCATATAAGCGAATTGCACCCGAGCACATCGGGCAGGGCGACAAAGTAGTGTATATAGTGCATTCGCGGTAAACAGCAGCCGGTTGTCTGCCTGCATTTTCAAGCGCATCCATTTCACCGTGCAGCACCACCGAGCCCTTCTGAAGCCTTTTATTATGTCCGCGGCCAATGATTTGACCCCGGTACACTAGCACCGAACCTATTGGAATGCCCGATTCGGCGTACCCTTTTTCAGCCTCCATGTAGGCTTCCTGCATAAAATACTCGTGGTTCATTGTTCTATTTTGTATTTCGGCCTGCGGCCGGATGATTTATTTATACCAATGTTGCAATGCCGTGAAGATAACATAATCTGTATGTTTGTATCCACAACAGAAACCAATACAATATGTACGGCAATTATCAGGATTTTCTGAAGCAGGAGCTATCGTCAATTGAGGAAGCAGGCTTATACAAGAAAGAGCGTGTTATCATCAACCCGCAGGGAGCAGATATAAAAGTGAACACCGGACAGGAAGTAATTAATTTTTGCGCAAATAATTACCTGGGGCTTTCGTCACATCCGCGTGTAATTAAGGCAGCGCATGAAACGCTTGATACCCACGGCTTTGGAATGAGCAGTGTTCGCTTTATTTGCGGCACACAGGATATCCACAAGGAATTGGAAAAAAAGATTTCCGAATTTTTGGGCACAGAAGATACCATATTGTATGCAGCTGCTTTTGATGCAAACGGAGGCGTTTTTGAACCTCTTTTCGGAGCGGAGGATGCAATCATTTCCGATTCCCTGAATCATGCTTCAATTATTGACGGGGTTCGTTTGTGTAAGGCGGTTCGCTACCGTTACAACAATAACGACATGGCCGATCTTGAGGAAAAGCTCAGGGAATCTCAGGCACAGCGGTTCAGAATTATTGTAACCGATGGTGTTTTTTCTATGGATGGGTACATTGCCCAGCTTGACAAAATTGTGGAACTGGCCGAGAAATACAATGCGCTCATTATGGTTGATGATTGTCACAGCACAGGGTTTCTTGGTAAAACCGGTCGGGGCACAGCCGAACATTGCGGAGTAACGGGTAAAATAGATATTATCACCGGCACACTGGGTAAGGCGCTCGGAGGTGCAATGGGCGGATTTACTTCGGGACGCAAGGAAATCATTGATTTGCTTCGCCAGCGCTCGCGACCTTATTTATTTTCCAACTCGCTTGCGCCTTCGATTGTGGGGGCTGGTATTGCCGTTATGGATTTACTTAGTTCAACTACCGAGCTGCGCGATAAGCTGATGGATAACACTGCCTATTTCAGGAAAGAAATGAAATCTGCGGGCTTCGATATCAAGGAAGGGATACACCCAATTTGTCCGATTATGTTGTACGATGCGCGCTTAAGCCAGGTGTTTGCCGAGAAACTGCTGGCAGAAGGGATTTATGTTATTGGATTTTATTATCCGGTTGTACCAAAAGATCAGGCCAGAATCAGGGTTCAGATTTCTGCTGCACATGAGAGACATCACCTGGATAAGGCAATTGCGGCATTCACAAAAGTTGGAAAAGAATTAGGCGTTATATCTTAAATGTACAGAATGAAAAAACCGATTTTAATTTCATTTCTGCTTATCGCAGGATTTGTTAATGCACAGGTTCCGGAAACAAAAAGCACCTTCCAGAAAAGTTATCTGGCTTCCGTTTCGGAAGTAA
>JAGQVC010000010.1:2984-16747 GCA_020438185.1 Bacteroidota bacterium | reverse complement strand
CAATGAGTTGAAAGATATTTTTACAGGAAACAGAACGTCCTGGAATGGACTGTGTGAAACCTGTCCGGAAAAACCGATTGTTGTGGTTTTTGACCATCCTAAATCCGGGAATGCGCGATATATCAGACAAACATTCAATATAGATACTTTTCCGGCAGCTTGTTCAGCAGTCAAATCAAACCAGGAAGTTATTGAATACGTTGAAAGCCATCCCGAAGCAATAGGAATTATCGGTTCGAACTGGATTAGTGATCCGGATGATTCAGTGAGTGGAGATTTCATATCCCGGGTTAGACTTGCAGGGGTGTCTTCTGAGAATGATCCTGAGGCTGTTTTAGGTTACCATCAGCCCTACCAGGGCTATCTTGCTGATAATTCTTACCCTTTTAGAAGGGAGGTTTTTATTTTAAACAGAGAGCTGGGCACGAGACTTGCCACCGGGTTTAGCTCGTTTGTTGCCGGAGACAAAGGGCAGAGAATAATTCTAAAAGCCGGATTAGTTCCCGCCTATGGCGTGATTAGATTGGTAGAAACAAATTAATAATTAACACAAAGTAAAAATGAAATCATTATTCCTGAGCCTTGCACTGTTTGCGGTTGGTATCACATTCGGACAATCTCTTGAAGAAGCGAAAAGACTAACCCTAAACGAGCAGTATGAGGCTGCAAGTTCAATGTATAAGTCTTTAGTAGCAAAGTTTCCGGTTAAAGGGGATTACTGGTATGCCTTCGGCGAAAATTGTCTGAAAGCGGAAGAAGTTGATTCTGCTGAAGCATTATTTAAACTGGGCATTAAGAATGACCCTGAGAATCCAATCAATTATGTGGGATTGGGTAAAGCCCTGAAAACCAAGAAAAACATCGAAGAGGCTAAGTCGAACTTCGCAAAAGCACTTGAGATGGGGAAGGGCAAAAATGTATCGGTGCTCATTTCGGTTGCGGAGGCCCAGATTTCTATTGAACCAAAGAATCTTAGTGAAGCACTGACTTTGCTTCAGGAGGCTGAAAAGAAAGAACCACGTAACCCGGAAATACAGATTTTACAGGGTGATGCATTTCTGGAGAATAACGATGGGTCGAGTGCGATAAAGTATTATGAAAAAGCGCAGGAATTGGATCCTAAGTCACCACAGGCAGCATTAAGGCTGGGGCAACTTTGGGTACGCGCGAGGAATTATCAGGGTAAGGACGGTTCTAAAGGTGCTCTTGAATATTACAATGAAGCTATTGCAATAGACCCTTCATTCGCTCCTGCTTACCGCGAATTGGGAGAATTATATGCGAAGGCTCAGAGGTATCAGGAAGCAAAGCAGAATTATGCAAAGTATCTGGAGCTTTCAAAAGGGAATACCGGAGCCAGAGTCAGATACGCTTCTTTCCTTTTTGTAACAAAGGAGTATCAGGATGCATTGAATGAGATCAAATCTATCTGGCAAACGGATACAACAAGAAATCTGCTGAACAGACTAGCGGCTTATTCTGCGTATGAATTGAAGGATTATGAAAGTGGTCTGAATTATATACAGAAGTTTTTCGAGCGTCAGCCCGAAGATAAAATTTTGGGAAGTGACTATGCTTACTGGGGAAGGCTACTTTCTGAATCAGGTAATGATTCTCTGGGTATTGAGAAGTTGAATTCTGCCCTGGTAAAAGACAGCACCGATGTTGATTTAATTAGTGAGCTGGCTGCTATGTATGCCAAGCGAAAGGAATTGGACAAAGCCATTGAAATGTACAATAAAAAAATTGAGCTGGGTAAAGGAACAACTAACGATTACTACAGGCTTGGTCAGGCTTATTATCAAACTCAACAGTTTGGAATGGCAGACACCGCTTTTATGAAAGTTACTGAAATTCAGCCAAAGCTCATTCAAGGTTTCTTATGGAGAGCCAGGGCAAATGCCAGTCTTGATCCGGATTCAAAAGAAGGTTTGGCAAAGCCATTTTATGAAGAAGTTGTAGTAAGAGGAGAGGAAGACACCACAAAGTATCAGCGTGAATTGCTTGAATCGTATAAATACCTTGGTTTCTACTATTACATAACCAAGGATTACAGCAATTCGAAATTATACTGGGAAAAAGTGCAGGGAATTGAGCCCAAAGATCAGCAGGCAATGGATGCGCTAAAGGACTTAAAAACCAAAATGTAACAGGAATAAATCTGACAAAGCAGGCTAATCTATGCTTTCATATTGGTGAATTGCAATGGTAATTCGTAAGTAGATGACCTCAAAAGAGAAATGATTTTCTGGAGGTCATCTATTTTTTTTGAAGTTACTCTAAGCTGATCATCCATAATCTGGGCAACCACCTTAATGCCTGAAGCCTTAATATCGGCCATTATTTTACGTGCGGTGTCTTTGTCAATACCTTGTCTGATGACAATATCCTTGCGGGTTTTGTTACCTGAAGCGTAGTTCTGTTTGCCGAAATCCATGCAATTGGGATCAATTTGCTGCCTGATTAACCTTTTGCGGATAACGTCCTCGATAGCCTCCAGCCGCATATCATTCTCGGTTAAAACATGAACGGTAAAGCTTTTCTTATCAAGTTCAATTTCCGTTGAGGAATCTCTGAAATCATATCGGGTTCCGATTTCCTTAACTGCAGCATTAATTGCATTGTCCAATGTTTGAAGATCGACCTTGCTGACTACATCAAAACTTGCCATAATTAATTGAAGATTTTTTTGTGGTATTGATTGCAAATTAATTATTTTCCTATCTTTGCAACCCTTAAAAACAACAAAGAAATAAACGCATGCTGATTATTCCAGTTAAAGAAGGTGAATCTATTGAGAAAGCGCTGAAAAAATTTAAGCGCAAGGTTGAAAAAACCGGATTGATTCGTGAATTGCGCAATCGTCAAAAATACACCAAGCCTTCTGTTGAACGTCGTGAGGAAATTAAAAAGGCTATTTACAGTAACGGCTTCAGACAACCACAGGATTAAGAATCTGTGCATTAGAGATATTTTAAGGCTGACCCAAGAACGGGTCAGCCTTTTTTTGTTCACAATCCTGTTCATTTATATCCGTTTTTGGAAATCATTACTGTCGTGAGGCAGGATAGATTTGAATTATGGATGAATTGCAAAAATTTGCGGATTATCTGAGAGTCGAAAAACGTTATTCGTCTCATACCCTGCTGGCATACGAAACGGACTTAAACCAGTTCGCTTCATACCTGAAAGAGGTATATGAAGTAGATTCCATGGGAGAGGTAAGACCTTCCTTTGTAAGATCTTGGCTGGTGAAGCTGATGGAAGAAGGCATCACAGCCAGATCGGTAAACCGAAAAATAACAGCACTAAAATCATTTTACAAGTTTGCTGTCCGCAAAGGGCATCTGCACAATAATCCGATGCTTAAGGTTAGTTCGCCAAAAACATCGCGGCGACTGCCGGAATATGTTGAAGCTGAAAAACTTGATTTGTTGCTCGACAACACTGAATTTCCTGATAATTTCGATGGAAGGAGAGACCACTTAATTATTGAGTTGTTTTATGGAACCGGCATCCGATTGTCTGAATTGCTTGGGCTACATATGGATGATATTCAAATTAGCCGGCATCAGATCAGGGTTACCGGAAAACGGAATAAGCAAAGGATTATTCCGCTATTCACCGAGCTTGAAAGCAAGATTGAGCACTACCTGATTGACCGTAAGTCGGTTGAGTCTGAAACCCCTCATGTATTCGTGTTCGAAAGTGGTCATGCATTGTATCCCATGTATGTCTACCGGCTGGTTAATAAGTATCTGTCGCTGGTGAGTACGAGAAAGAAAAAATCGCCCCATGTTTTACGACATTCTTTTGCAACCGAAATGCTCAATAAGGGCGCTGATCTTAATGCCATCAAAGAGTTGCTTGGCCATGCGAATCTAAGTGCGACGCAGGTTTATACCCACAATACCATCGAAAAGCTCAAGAAAGCTTATAATCTGGCTCATCCCAGAGCCTGAGGATTGTTAACCAAAAGATAACAAGCGCTTGCCTCGATTGCAATGTGCGGCACTTAATTTTAGCGGTTATTTAAAATCAGTATCCCGGTATGAAGAAATGAGGGAACTTTCAAATTCTTCAAGGCCTGTGGTACGCAAACAATTTAATTAGATTCGCAACATGTTTGGACTCGAAACTGACATGTCGGTGCTGTTGCTTATTTGCATTCTGTGCGCCTGCATTTTTGAATTTATCAACGGCTTTCACGACACTGCCAACGCAGTTGCAACTGTAATTTATACTAAGTCGCTTCGGCCCATCCCATCAGTTGTGTTGTCAGGAGTAATGAACTCGGTTGGTGTATTTGCAGGTGGAATTGCTGTGGCTATTGGAATAATCAATCTACTTCCGCCGGAATCGCTTGTTAGTCAGTCAATACTTCAAAACGTAGCTCTTATTTTATCGCTATTGTTATCGGCGATTATCTGGAATCTGGGCACCTGGTATCTGGGTATACCGGCTTCCAGTTCACACACACTTATCGGCTCAATTCTGGGCGTCGGTATTATGTTTTCACTTATTTCCGGAAACGGGGATCTTTCCGGGGTTAACTGGACCAAAGCCACCAGTATTGGTTTGTCGTTGCTGGTTTCTCCACTGCTAGGCTTCGGGCTTACCATGGCAGTGATGCTACTTATGAAGCAATTTATTAAAGACAAGGAAATTTTTAAAGCACCTGAAGGAGATACACCACCTAAACCATGGATTAGAAGTCTGCTTATATTAAGTTGCGCCGGACTCAGCTTCACACACGGTTCAAACGACGGGCAAAAAGGAGTCGGGCTTGTGATGCTTATTTTGATAAGCCTTGCACCCTTGCATTTTGCAATTGATTCATCGCGCAATATTTATGACCTTGAAAAGCCGGCAAGAAATGCTCTGGCTCATATTATTTCACTGGATGATGACCGCATGCTTCCAATTGACAGGGCTGTGGCAGACCAGGTTAAAGCAGAGTTGTTCGATATAACGCAGTTATTTGACAAACACCGGGAGAGCGGAGATTTCCCAAAGCAGGAAAATTTTGCTTTGAGAAAAGATATTTTGTTCATCGGGAAGCATATCAAACAATTAAAAGTTTCCGGAGCGCTAAAAGGCCTTAACAAGGACGAATTAAAATCTCTTGAAACGTCGGTTTCTGAGATGAAAGGATTTACGGAATATGCTCCTGCCTGGGTTATTTTAATTATCTCGCTTTCGCTCGGAATCGGAACAATGATAGGCTGGAAGCGCATTGTAGTGACAATAGGAGAAAAAATTGGCAAGGAGAATCTCACTTATGCCCAGGGGGCCAGTGCAGGTTTCGTTTCGGCCGGAACTATCTGGCTAGCAAGTGTTACCGGTTTGCCGGTAAGTACTACTCAGGTTTTATCATCCGGCGTAGCCGGAAGTATGGTTTCATCTAACGGAGTTAAGAACCTGCAGGGAGGCACCATCCGGAACATTGCGATTGCCTGGCTGCTTACCTTGCCTGTTTCAATGGTGCTTGCAGGGGGACTTTATTTCCTGTTTAGTCTGTTTTTTTAGACTTGAAATTCATCACCGCTTTTAGCGGGAAATGATCTGAAAACTCCTTTTGAAGGACCTGCATAGTGTCGCATCCGAAGTGTTCTTCGTCATACAACACATAGTCAATTCTAAGAAATGGAATTTTACCACTATAGGTTGCTCCAAAACCGGCTGAACTGCTGTTAAAAGCGTCTTCGAGCGTTGCAGAAATCTGATGGTAAGCGTAGGATGCCGGCGGGTCGTTGAAATCACCGCAAACGATTACCGGATAAGGGCTCTCGCTGATGTGTGTACTAATAATGTCAGTCTGACGAGCTCTGCGAATATAGGCGCGGCGCATTCGGGTTAATATTTTTTGAGGACCGCCGAGTCCGGTTTCGTCCGGTTTTCCAGTTATAGACTCCAGCGCCTTATAATCTTCGCTCCTGAAGCGCACAGATTCCAGATGAAGATTATACACCCTGATAGTATCTTCTCCGATTCGCAAATCGGTAAATATGGAAATATTGTCTGTTTCGTCAGGGAATTCAAGTTTCCCTTTCCCAACAATGGGAAATCTTGTGAACGTTGCAATTCCCCAGTGATTCACGTTTTTAACATGAGCTGAATAATCGATGTGTACTTTGTTTGCGCTGAGCGTTTTTTTCAACGTATCCAAAGTGTTGAACTTGCCCGTGTCTTCGTGAAAAAACTCCTGAAAGCAGACTATGTCTGCGTTTGCGGTGTGAACCAGATTGATTATGCTGTCGCGGGTTTTCTTATTGGAAGTCCAGTTGTACAAATCGAAAAGTCGAACATTGTATGACATGACAATGAATGAATTTTCATCCGGAATGCTTTCCTCGAAACGATTGGTAAAGTTGAATATGTCCCGGAAAAAAGGATAGGCAATGATTAAGACCAAAGCCTGAATGAGTGCCCTACGAGGGTAAATGAACAGCCAGATTAGAAACAGCAGGAAGTTGGCTAGAATTAACAGTGGGAAGGTTAAACCCATAAAAGCCAGCATCCAGATTGTTTCGGGACTTATGTACATAGCCAGCAGAGCAAGAATGAGAGCGCCTGCCATACCAAGGCTGATGAGGAAAAGTAAGCGCTTAAAAAATTTAGGTGCCGGCATTTTATGGGTCAAAAATAAGTTTTTCGCAGGCAGTGAGATGGCTTATGGTGCAATTGCATGTAGTGATTTTATTTTGGAGTGTTACAAAGTTTGAGTGCTTAATTTGAGATGCTGCAGTAAGGAATTGCCGACGGTATTGGTGTGTTGAATAGATATTAAATTCTGCGATACCTTTGAGCGCGTGAAAAAGCTGCTGGAAGCACTTCTTGTATTTATGTTTGTAATGCCCGCTTTGTTGCCGGCTCAAAACGATCCTATTGTACGATCAGTTTATCTGATTGGGAACACGGGAACCGATACAATTCCATCGGAAGCCATGCAGCTGCTTGCATTCGAGTGTTTCGACGATTCGCTGGCTGCTGTTGTGATGCTTGGTGACAATGTTTTCGGGGAAGGCAATTATGGAGATACAACTTCGGAGAAGGCCCGAATCGCTGCCAGAAAACTGGAAGCGCAGTTTGAAATGTTTGTAGGGTTTAACGGTTATTTTTTTCTGGTCCCCGGAGAACGTGATTGGGCAAATGGTCGCCGAAGGGGTAAATCAGCAGTTTTGCAGCAGGAAAGGCTTAGTAATGAGTGGTTTAATAATTCAATCGTTCGTAACAGAAAGCAAGGTGTGTTCATGCCCGGCAAAGCTTTGCCGGGACCTGTTAGTGTTGATTTGCCTGACAATGTGAGGGTAGTATTTATAGATACACAGTGGATACTTCAAAAAGGCTTATTTAAGCCCCGGGCATCATATCCCGGAATGTCGAACAAAGCCACAAAGAATCTTTTCTATTCCAGACTTGACAGTTTGATAGCCGACGGGAACTCGAAAGGGAAGAAAATACTTGTAGCAGGGCACCATCCTGTTTATAGCAACGGACGCCGGGTGCATGTGATTGAGCCACTGCGCAGCCTGATTGAATACACTCCCCTCCAGATTTTTGGTCTGATGGGCATTAACCGTTATTTCAGGCAGGATTTGGTTCACCCGCCATACAGAAAGATGCGACGCAGGCTGCATTCCATCTTTTCGAAGTATCCCGGGATTTTATACGCCTCGGCGCATGAGCACGGTCTGGAAGCTTTTGAGAAGGATTCGGTGATTTATATGGTAAGCGGCTCAGGAAGTTTTACAAAACCTCTTGACCGCTATCGATTTCCCGCATTTTTTATGGATGATTTACAAACCGGTTTTTTTAAGCTGACCTATCATTCGTCGGGAGCAATTTATTTGCATGCTTATGGGGTAAGCGATCGGGGAGAATTCTGGAAACGATTAATCAGAAAAGGCGAAAGTGGCGCTCCTGCAACTGGCGAAAAGGAGGGAATTCCCGAGCCATAAATTGGGTTTTTTTAAGGAACCGGCATTGCAGGATAATTGTACATTTACGCCCACTCAGAAAAGAGGTGAGCGAGATCTGGCATTCCATTCAGGAGTTTTTTGCGTGGTTTCAACCACGAAGCATCATTGAATATGGTGGTTTATTGTTGTTGCTTACTGTTGTATTTATTGAAAACGGGCTTTTCTTCGGATTTTTTCTACCCGGAGATTCTCTGATGTTTGCTGCCGGGTTACTGTGCGCAACAGGCGTGTTGCCGCATCCGTTTTCTGTGGTTATTTCTTCGGTTTTTATAATGGCTGTTATCGGTAATATGTTCGGTTACTATTTTGGTAGAAAAACAGGACCCGCATTGTATTCCCGGAAAGAATCCTTCTTTTTCAGAAAGAGTCATTTACAAATAGCATCGGAGTTTTATACCAAACATGGATTAAAAACCCTGATAATAGGGCGGTTTTTGCCGGTAATCAGAACTTTCGCACCAATTGTGGCCGGACTTATCAATATGCATTTTGGGAAGTTTATGCTGGCAAATATTCTTGGTGCTGCTGCCTGGGTAGGTTCATTGGTCAGTCTTGGCTATTTTTTAGGTAACGTTTGGCCTGATGCCGAAAAGAATCTGGGCTATATTATAATAGCCTTAATTATTATTACTGCAATTCCAGTGGTACGGACGTATCTTAAGAACCGAGGAAAGGGGCAGCAGGCAGCTTCCGCCGAAGGCGAAAACTGAATAAAAGTGAGATTTGGGCACAATGCCAATCAACATGTTGACGTTCATAAGTTCAATTAATTCAAACCAAAGCCCGTAACGCATCGATATATTTTTACACCCTGAAGGAGTGTATTCATGCGAAAAACCCTATTTCTACTGCTTTTTTTACTGGTAGCAGATCTGTTTGGACAGCAATCGCTATTGCCGATAGATTCAGACAAAGATTTGCGCCGGGGCGCCGAATTATTTGATAAACAACAGTTTTCTGCTGCGCAGGAAGCATTCAGATTAGCCGCTCAAGGTCAGGACCTGCATAGCGAGCGGCGTAAAATTGCCGAGTATTACCTTGCCTTGTGTGCGATTGAATTATTTAACCGCGACGCGGAAGTTTTACTTACCCAGTTTATATACAGGCACCCGGAAAGCCCTTTGGTTAAGCAGGCCTGGTTCCAGCTCGGCAAATTTTTTTTTCGGGAGAAGAAATACACAAAAGCAGAAGAATGGTTTGACAAAGTAGAGCCAGCGGTTTTAAGCGAAGCAGAACAGGAAGAATTTTACTTTAAGCGAGGATACAGTGGCTTCAGGACTGAGAAATATGCTACAGCTTTGGCCGATTTTGCCAAGATAAAGGAAGGCGAGGGGCCTTATGCATCAACTGCAAAATATTATTATGCGCATATTCAGTATCAGGATAAGAATTATGAAGCTGCTCTTCAGGATTTTCTAAAGCTTAGCAACGATGAGATTTTTAGCTCTATAGTTCCGTTCTACATTTCGCAGATTTATTATTTGCAGGGTAAATACGATCAGGTAATCAATTATGCACAGCCCTTGCTTGATACCGTTTCGACCGGATCACGCGAAGCGGAAATAGCCAGATTGATAGGAGATTCGTATTACAACACCGGGAAATACAAGGAAGCGATTCCTTATCTGGAGAAATTCAGGGATAAAGCTCCGGGTCAAAGAACCCGTTCGGATGATTATCAGCTCGGCTTTGCTTATTTTAAAGAGAACATGCTTCCACAAGCGATTCTGGCTTTTCAGTTTGCAGTTGGGAATGAGGATGCACTTGGGCAAAGTGCCTGGTACCATTTAGGCTGGTGCCAGTTGCAGGTTGGAGATAAAAAATTCGCACGCAATGCGTGGAGAGAAGCGGCTAAAACCGATTTTGATACGCTTCTGAAAGAACAAGCTTTGTTCGATTATGCAAAACTCGCCTATGAGCTGGGATATGACCCGTATGATGAGGCGGTGCTCGCTCTGCAGGATTATATCAATAAATATCCTAACAGCGACCGGCTTGATGAAGCCTACTCGTTTCTTTCGAGCATTTACCTGACCACAAAGAACTACCGCACTGCTTTAATGTCGCTGGATCGGATAAAGCAGCTGACAGAACCACTGAAAGAAGCCTACCAGCGAGTTGCTTATCTGCGTGGAATTGAACTGGTGAACGACAAAAACTACGGCGAAGCCATCCGGCATTTTGATCTTTCGCTGAAATATCCTTTGAACAAGGAGCTTGCGGCAGACGCCCGCTATTGGAAAGCGGAGGCATTATACCGTGGTGCCGATTTTACCCTTGCTGCCAAATCGTGGGAAGAGTTTGTTTATACGCTTTCGGCTTTTGAGTTGAAGAAATACAATAAAGTGAATTATAATCTGGGTTATGCCTATTACAAATTACGTGATTACGACAAGGCATTAACCTGGTTCAGGAAGTATAATTCGGTGAATGGAGATGTTGATGCGAGATTGCTTAACGATGCTCAGGCCCGTATTGCCGATTGTTTCTTCTACAAGAAAAACTATGCTGCAGCAACCGAGTATTATGACAAGGCTATTCAATCGGGTTTGAACTGGGTTGACTATTCTATGTTTCAGAAAGCACTCACCTTGTATATGCAGGGCAAATTTGATGATGAGCTAAAAACACTGAACAAGCTTATCAAGGACATTCCGGGTTCGAAGTACGCAGATGATGCCAAATACGAGGCAGCCCGCATTTACATGCTTCAGGAACGATACGATGAGGCATATGCCATGTACTCGGGAATTTTGCTGAATCATTCGGAGAGTCCGCTGGCTGCAAGTTCTAAAGTTCAAATGGGGTTGGTTAGATACAATCAGCGCAGAGACGATGAAGCCCTTAAGATTTACAATGAGGTGATTGACCAGTATCCGGGCTCGGAGGAGGCGAAAGAAGCCCAGTTAGGCATTAAGAAAATTTATGTTGAGAAAGGTGATGTTTCGGCTTATCAGGAACTTGCATCTGAAAAAGGGCTTCAAACCATGGGCAGGACTGAGTTTGATTCCACTTCGTGGGAAGCAGCCGAGGCATCCTATCTGCGACAGGATTGTGAAAAGGCCGTGCAACTGCTGGGCGAGTATCTGAAAGAATTTCCTCAGGGATTATTTTCAACCCAGGCACTGGGTTATCAGGCAGACTGCCTCATGCGAAGCAGACAAGTTGAAAAGGCAGCTAAAAATTACCGTGAATTGCTTCAGAGGCCTCGAAATAAATTTACTGCAGAAGCCCACAATGTGCTTGGAATTTTTGAAAGGGAGAGCAATCATTTTACGGAAGCAATGGATCACTTTATACAGCTTGAGAAGATTGCTGAGACTCCGGAGCAGGAAAAGGATGCACGCAGAAACATTATGCAGCTGGCAGTAAAGACGGGAGAGGTGCAAATTGCAGCCAAATACGCAAATGAAGTTTTGCAGAAGGATAAGGATAACCAGCAATTAGTTAATGAAGCGCATCTGATTTTGGGCAGAACCTCACTGGTTGCAGGAGATAACTCTGAAGCACTGAAACACTTCCAGAAGATCAGGAAAGTTAATAGTGAAGCAGGTGCAGAAGCCCGGTATTCAATTGCATTGGTTCATTTTAGAAACGGCGATTACAAGAAGTGTGAGAAGGAAATATTCTCGCTGGTTGATGATATGCCTTCGTACGACCACTGGCTGGCCAGAGGATTTATTCTGCTGGCTGACAATTATGTAAAGCTTGACAATGTTTTTCAGGCGAAGAGAACGCTGCAAAGTGTTATTGAAAATCACGAAGGAGAGGAATTGCGTGAGCTTGCCAGACAGAAGCTGGCCGATATTGAAGCCTCGGAAGTTAAGCCTGAAGCAACACCCGAGCAGGAACAACAAATTGATCTTAACAAGCAACCCGGCAATGACAGGTTATTTGAAAATACCAATCAAGATGAATAAACAGAGTAGCAAATCAATATTTAGTGTGCTCTGCTTGTTGATTCTGGCAGCGGCACAGGCGGTAGCACAACCGGGTAAGAACGACGTTGTGGTTATTGGTGATTATACTCCCAAACTGGCCGATGCAGAGAAAATTCAGGAGATGCCTGTTGTAGATGACACCACGTCTTCGGAATTTAAAATAACCTATGAGTTGCAAAGCCGCAAGGTTCCCACAGCTTTTGAAATTGACCCGATTAAGGCTGCCCGAGTAAAAGGAGAGCCTTTAAATAAAATTTACCGGGGTTATGTTAAAGGTGGTTTCGGTAGTTATATGTCGCCTCTGGCGGAGGTGTATTACGGTAGTGAGCGTAGTAAATATTCCATGTCGGGCATACGGCTCAGGCATTTCTCCTCGTCCGGACAGATTGCCAATGTGGGGTATTCCGGATTTAGTAATAACGAGGTTAATCTTTTCGGGAAATCAATTCGCAAGAAGGTAGTTTTTGGCGGGAATATCGACTACCGTCGGGATGTGGTTCATTATTATGGATTCAGGACCAACCCGATTGACACCAGCCTTTGGCTGGATTATGGACTGGAAAAAAGTGATACCCGTCAACGATACCAGCTGGTTGGGCTGAGTGGAAGTATTTCGGATAATTATCCTGTTGATACGCATGCCACAAAATATCGCGTTGACCTGAAGTACCATAATTATATGGATGCCTTCGACAGTCAGGAAAACCGCTTTCTGGCAAACGGTGATGTTTCGTTTTATTACCGCTTGTATTCGTTTAATGTGAAGAGTTCGCTCGATGTTTATAAAAACCAGAATACGGTTTGGAGCGATAATATGACCATTTTCAACCTAAGGCCGTCCATACTGTTCAAGCAGAGAAACTGGCGTTTACGGGCCGGGCTGAATATGTATGCCAGCTCGGATACATCGAACGGGTTCAGGTTTGCTCCCGAGCTTGACTTTGACTTGCATTTGTTTGAGGACATTCTGGTGTTGAACCTCGGAACAGACAGCCGTTTAAACCGTTTCTCTTACAGAACATTAACTGAGCAGAATCCATGGTTACGCAGCGATGTTTTACCCCTGAATACCTGGAATCCATTCCGCCTGTATGGCGGACTGAGAGGAGCATTCAGTTCTAAACTTGCGTTTAATTTTAATGTTGGGTACACGCCTCAGATTGAGAACCAGTACTTTTTTGTAGATGATACAACCGCAGGTAATTGGAATAAGCTCACCTATGTAACCGACAATGTTGCCTTGTTTGAGGTGCATGGAGAGATTACCTGGCAGAATCACGAGAAGCTGCGGATAATTGCAAAAGCCGATTATTTGGGGTACTCAACAGATGCGCAGGAGAAGGCGTGGTATGTTCCATCGTTGCGGATGTCGCTGAGCGGACGTTACAATTTGCAGGAAAAAATTAGTCTGGAACTGGATATTGTTACCCGAAACAGACAATTTTACAGAGATTTTACCCTGGATGATGTTACCGGGGAGCAGGTTGCAGTTGCCAGACAGTTGAAAGGAATTGCGGATGTTAATTTGGGTGCAGAATATCGTTACACCAAAAGATTAAGCATGTTTGTCCGGCTTCAAAATATGCTCAATGTTCGCTACAAGCGATATGTAAATTATCCTACCCAACGATTCATGGCATTGGGCGGAGTTAGTTACATGTTTTAACACTCAGAAAGGATTCTGAAATCGTGAGTCGGTTATAAAGGTTGAATCGGTAAGCGTTCGCAGGAATGCCACGAGGTCAGCTTTTTCCTGAGCAGTAAGTCCCAAACCGGTTCCCACGTGTTTCATAAGCGGGTCAATGGTTGCCGAAGGCGTTCCGCCTGAATTGTAATGTTC
>JAGQVC010000010.1:0-2885 GCA_020438185.1 Bacteroidota bacterium | reverse complement strand
GTAAATGTAGCATCGAGGCCGTTGTTATGAAACTGGTTATCTGTTAGTAATCTTCCGCCATCGATGTTGTGACAGTGAAAGCAATCCCCTCTTTCGGTATTGTAAATAACGTAACCGTTGGTTTCGGACGGAGTGAGGGCAACTTCATTTCGGAGTCTCTTGTCCAGTTTGGAATTTGCCGAAATCATGGTTCTCATGAACTGCGCCAGAGCTTTGGTGACATGAGACGAATCAATAACAGTTGCGTTAAAGGCCTGTTTGAAGAGTTTTTTGTACTCAGGCATTGCGTTAAGTCGCTGGGCTGCTTCGTTCCAGCTGAGGTGCATTTCAATCGGATTTGGAACCGGTTGCAGGGCTTGCGCTTCAAGTGATTCTGAGCGTCCGTCCCAAAAGAAATGCAGATTGAACCCCATATTAACTAAAGCCTGGGCATTGCGGTTGCCTTGCTGGCCGTCTATACCGGTACTGAAACGGTTACCATTATCGGAAAATGCGAGAGCCTGATTGTGACAGGATGCACAGGATTGGGTATTGTTTTTTGAAAGAATGTTATCATAAAATAACCGCCTGCCCAAGCTTACCCCTTCTTGTGTAAGCGGGTTATCGGAAGGAATTACCATTTGCGGGAAGCCTGCAGGTATTTCGAGCGAATAAGGGCTTGTTTTGTAAGGTATTTCAGGATCTTTAGGATCGTCTTTGTGGCAACCCATCCAGCCGAAGGCTGAAAAAAACAGAGTTATAAATAATATCTTCTTCATCACGTGTTCAAGGTCTGAACGCTTCATTATTGATAAACGCATAATCGCTGAGTGAGTTCAGGAAGCTCACTAAATCTGCTTTTTCTTCCTCACTGAGCCCCAGAGGTCTTATGAATTCGCTCTTATTGGGATTCGCAAATCCTCCCTGATTATAGATTTCAATAATGTCGGAAAGTTCATTCACAGATCCGTTGTGCATATAAGGCGCTGTTAGTGAGATATTCCTGAGCGAAGGTACGGAGAATTTTGCCCGGTCGCTTTCCAAAAGGGTTATTCTTTGGCGGCCGGAATCGGGATATTGCTCAAAGAATCCGTTGTTAAAGAAGCCTTCTTTTCGGAAGTTAAAGCCTCCGTGGCATTCGCTGCATGAAGTTTTATCACTGAAAAACAGGTTCATTCCCCTGATTTGGGACTCGGTTAGAGCATCAGTTTTACCTGTGAGGTATTCATCAAACGCCGAATTCCCGCTTATCATGCTGCGCATGAAGGAAGCCATTGCCTGCAAAGCGCCATTGATTGTGATGGTATCGTTGAACGCAATTTTGAAAAGTCTCTTGTATTCAGTCGAGCGTTTCAATCTTTCGAGCATTTCGGCAGTATTCGAATCGAATTCGTTTTTTGCGTGCAGGGAATTGAGCGGTGTTAGCTCCAGACTTTGCACGCCACCATCTCTGAAAAAGTCGGCCTTCCAGGCCAGATTAAAAAGCGGGGAGGCGTTACGAATTCCGGTTAAACCACCAATACCAGTTGAAACAGGCCCGGGATCGCTGAATGCGTTTTCCTGCCTGTGACAGGATGCACAAGAGAGTGAAGAATCGCGGGAAAGTCCTTTTTCGAAAAACAGTGCCTTGCCTAACTGGATTTTCTCGTAGGTAATCGGATTGGATTCAGGAATCTTTAATTCGGGGAAGCCGGGCGGGAGTTCCGGCGTGTAAGTTCCGGACAATGGAATTTCCGGATCCTTTGTACATGAAGCCAAAAGAAATATTCCGGCGAGAGCCGGGAAAACCAATTTAAAAAGCCCTGATAACACTAAAGTTTTCTAATGGAAGTGCCGAAGTTTGTTATGACATCCTCGGCCAATTCAAATTCGTCGGAAGTATGCGTAAAGTACTCATCAGTCATGTTGATTGGCTGATTATTTCTCATAAACAGGTCGTCGAATTCGAAGGTGAGTTCGATGACACTTGTTTTGCCGGCTTCAACCGAAATATTCATGTTTCCCAAATCGTAGCTTCTCAGCAGGGTATCGAGACCGCAGTGATAAAACCAGGTGAACATCGGACTTGAACTTTGAGCCTGAGTTGTGTCGGTTCTGCCTTCTATTTTAAGGAAAATATAACCTGAAGCCCAGGTCCAATACATAGAATTGTAAACGCTAAGCGGATTCGTATTTTCGTAAGCAGCAGGATTAAAATTCGGGTTGTTGGTTCCATTCTGATCAGGAGTTAAACCCACATTGAATGAAAGTCCGGTAATAGTGCCCGGATCGGCCTTGAATGAAAATGATTTGTCGCTCAGGCTCATGTCAAGCAGAGCAACATCGGTTGAGCCAAGCACATTACCAGAGCCGGTTGCCTTGATATTACTGAGGTAAAACTTGAATGTTTCCAGAATGATTCTTTGTTCATTCGGACCGGTTACAATTTCGTTGAGGTTAAGTGAGGAGCCGTTAATGGTTGGGTTGAATCTGACTTCAACGGTTCCCTGCGGGTCGGTTGGAATAATGGGAGGAAGCTGTTCATCCTTTTTGCAGGATGAAAAAATGAGGAGGCATCCCGCGAAAGCGGAAAATAATTTAGTTTTCATTGGTGATAGCTTGCATTAGATGATCGCTTACCCGGTTGGCAAGCTGTGCATTATCGGTTGATAAGGTGGTATGCGCTCCATTGAAATCAACACCCGAGAAGATATTCATCATGTCGGCTTTTAGCCGGATGGTGTTGTCGGCACAGGCTTTAACCTGAATTGAAGCCGGGAGATTGCCTGATTGCTGGTAGTTTTCGTCGAGGCCAATGTGAAAATACCAGATTTCGCCGGGATTGTCCTGAGTAATTGGCTGGGAAGAGAATCTGCCTTCGAGGAGGGCGAAAATGTAGCCCTGATTCCAGCTCCAGTGCATGGAAG
>JAGQVC010000108.1 GCA_020438185.1 Bacteroidota bacterium | reverse complement strand
TATTTATGGCGGTTGCCAGCGCCTGCAACTCGGAGGTTAGCAGCAATCCGGTGGTTTTGCAGGTTTTTCCTTTGCCTAAAGTTGAACTTTTGCAGGCTCCGCCACCTGTTTGCCCGGGCGAAGATGCTTCAATCATTATGTCAGCCGAAAATGCTGTGTCCATTACCTGGGAAATGAACACCGGAAACGGATGGGTGCCGGTGCCTTCGAACCAGACTTATTCCGGAATCAACACTGAAACCATGACAATCAACAACATACCTGCTGCTTTGCAAAATGCGCTTTTCAGATGTGTTGTAAGCGGAACATGCGGCAATCCGGTAATTTCGGATGAAGTCTTGTTGTATTTAAACGGAATTCCTGTTTTGCTGGGTTCGCCCCTGAATGCGGTGGCATGTTCCGGCGGAGCCGTGGAATTTAGGGTTATAGCGCAGGGAGAAGGCATTCAGTATCAATGGCAACAATTACTTCCCGATGGTAATTATGAGGATTTAGAGAACGAGGGATTCTTCAGCGGAACGCAGAGTCCGGTTATGCAGGCTGAAGCTGTTACCGAACTGAATGAACTTGTGGTGCGCTGTGTTCTGACAGGATGTGGAGATATTATTGAATCGGATACTGCCAGAATGTTGATTTTTCAAAACGATCCGGTTTACATTCCAAACGCATTCACGCCAGGTAACGATCAGGTAAATGAAGTTTTCAGGATTTACACCTTTGGTGAGCCGGAGCTTGATGCGAGTATTTACAATCGCTGGGGCGAGCAGCTTTACCGCTGGACCGATAAAGAAGATGGCTGGGACGGACGTTACCAGAATGCGGAAGTTCAGGAAGGCGTTTATGTTTACCGGATTAAGGTAACAACGCAATGCTCGCAGAAAACTGTTCAGGGTACCTTGCACCTCATCCGTTAAGCTGTCGAACCCAAATTTACTGAGGTTTTAAGCGTTAGTACGTTTCTTCCTTAAGGTTTTCCATCAAATAGCGGCTTATAGTTTTGTACAAATGCAGTCTGTCTTTTCCGCGCACGTTGTGCGGATGGCCGGGATAAATCATGTAATCAATCAAAACACCGGCATCAACGCAGGCTTTAACCATACGCTGGCTATGCTGCCAAACCACCACATCGTCAACCGTACCATGGATTAACATAAGCCTGTCCTTCAGGTCTGAAGCGCTGTTGAGAAGGCTTGTTGATTTGTATCCATCGGGGTTTTCCTGAGGAGTATCCATATACCTTTCGGTGTACATAACCTCATAGAAACTCCAGTCGATAACCGGTCCGCCGGCAACACCTGCCTTAAAAACGCCCGGATTTTTGCAAAGCAAAGTTGAAGTCATGAAACCACCGAAGCTCCAGCCGTGTACACCAATTCTTGAAGGATTGACCCATGATTGCTTCTTAAGCCAGGCCACACCCTGCATCTGGTCTTCCATTTCTTTGTCACCGAGCTTACGGTGGATAACCTGTTCGAATTCAAGTCCCCGGTTTGACGAACCCCGATTGTCTAAGGTAAACACCGCATAACCTTGCGATGCCATCCAGCTCATCCAAAGATTTCCTCCGCCAAGCCAGCTGTTTGTAACCATTTGAGCGTGCGGACCTCCATATACATAAATCACAACCGGGTATTTTTTACCGCTTTCCATGTTGCGCGGTTTGAATAGCCTCGCGTTCAGTATGGTTCCATCGCCAGCTGCTAATTTAACAAGCTCAGGTTTTGGTAGAGCCTGCATGGCTATCGGATCCGTTGCCTCAGAAATTGTTCTGATTAATTTGCCATTTTTATCCAACAGGCTAATTTTCCCAGGCACATTCCAGCTGCTAAAACGATCGATGAAATACGAAGAAGCAGAATTAGGTAAAATACTATGTACCCCTGATTCAGAAGCAAGTATCTGCATTTTTCCGCTCATTGAAATTTTCATCGGAATTCTATCCAGGCCATCGTTTGATGTAGCCAGCACATACACGAATTTCCCATCTGCACTAAGCGAAACCACATCTGTAACAGCCTCATTACCAATATTCAGGTGAGCCAATTGTTTGCCATCCAGATTATAGCGGTATAAATGGTTGAAGCCTTCCTTTTCGCTTTGCCAGAGAAATTCACTTTTCGTCCCCGGAATAAATTGTGCGGGATGCTCAGGTTCAACCCACTGCTCATCTTTTTCGGTAATAAGAGTTCTCAATTTCTTCCCGTCAGCAGCTGAATATAGATTCAGATTCATCTCATTTTGTCCGCGATTTAGCTCAGCAATCAGGATTGCAGATTCGTCGGGAGTCCATGAAATATTGGTTAAATAGTGATCGTCGGGAGTTCCGGTTTGAGCGTAAGTTACTTTACCAGAAGCAAGGTCGAGAATGCCAAGCGTAACGTGGTGAGAAGTCTGACCGGCCATTGGGTATCGAATAGGCTCTGCGACAGCCGGAACAGAATCGATGTTGACCAGCGGATATTCAGTCACCATGGATTCATCCATTCGGTAAAATGCAAGTTTATTTCCCAGAGGGCTCCAGAACAGACCTTTTTCAATACCAAATTCATTGCGGTGGACGGATGCGCCGTAAACGATACCATTTCCTCCGTCTTTGGTAATTTGTGTTTCCTTGTTGTTATCCCAAACAAAAAGGTTGTTATCGCGGGTGTAAGCGACTTTCTCCGATTGCTCAAATATTTCTTCATTCCCGGCTTCGCCGCGATTCCAACTTTTATATATCCCTTTACCCGCGCCATCTAACCGGTAAAAATGTAAACCTGCCTCGTCAGAAAAATAAAATTTATCGGTGGCTATAAAACTTAGTGCCGGCAAACGTTTCAGGTCGGAATTAATATCTTTTGCTTTAATCAGGGTATCGGTTTTTCCGGAAGCCGCATCAGTACGAATGAGGGAAACACGGTCCTCACCCGCAAACACATAAGTGTTTGTATTTGGAATCCATTGAATGCCACCCTGCAACTGTGGGTAAAGTTTGGTATTTGTAAAAACTTCATCAAGTGAGAGAAGCTCCTGAGCTTGAACCAAAGGGGCACTGCTGATGAGGAGTAAAAAGAAGATATTTTTTTTCATGAGTTAAAAGCAGGTGCGAAGCTAAACCTTCTGAGTTTTACAGACAAGTTGTATGGGGAGTTGGAATTTGGCCAAAGATTGGGGGCGAATTTTAGACGTGTATAAACGTTTGAGAGGGGCTGTTGAGGATTGGGGGTTGTACCTTTCAAGGGTTTAAACCCTTGAAAGGCGCGCAGCCAAATTTGTCAGGCCCGTTTCCTTTTACATGATACGCTTTTACCTCCGTTGCCTGACCGCTTTGTGCAGTAAACGTGTATAATCGCCTCGAAACGACTGCATACATCGTGGTGCTGTACCTTTCAAGGGTTTAAACCCTTGAAAGGCCGCCCCTCAAAGCGACAGATCTGCTGAATCCTCCAGTTCCTGCCCTGTTCAAACCCTGCTAGTTCAATTACCTGATCAAGGAATCCAATCACCTCCTCACTATAAACCGTTTCCGGTTGCTCCATCCTGCCCAAATCAACAACAATGGAATCATAATCTCAAGGAAATAGGACTTACTGATTCCATTATTTTTGATGAATGTGAAAACGCGCTCGGTCCGGATGTTTGGAAACCCGCGGTTTGTTGAGCGGCTCATCCAAATAAACACTGCTTTACCAACAATATGATCATGAGGAACAAATCCCCAGTATCTGGAGTCAGCTGAATTGTGACGGTTATCTCCCATCATAAAATAATAATCCTGACCAAAGGTGTAGGAATTCGCTTTCTGACCATCAATACTTATATCAGCGCCTTCAACCTGCAAATCATGTTTCTCATAAACATTGATGATTCGCTTATAAAGATGAATATTCTGAGTATCAAGTGAAACAGTTTCTCCTTTTCTGGGAATTTTCAAAGGACCATAGTTGTCCTTATTCCATTTGTAATTCGATGAATTTGGAAAAATATCCGGATCATACTCCCCTTTGGCATCCATCCGGGGCTGAATTTCAGCAACAATATTCGAAGTCTTAAGTTGATCCCGGTTGGCTGAATTCAGGTGCAAACGCCAGATATTCATATTTGCCATCTTGTACTGATCGGCATCTGTGATATCCAGTTTATCAAATAACTTCTGCGGTGTTTGAGGTACGTTAAAGGCTACATCATAAGAAAATTGCATCATTTCAGGATTGTCTGCCTTAACACCATTCACAAACACCTGCTGGTCACGAATTTCCAACTCATCACCGGGAATCGCGATGCAGCGCTTAACATAGTTATCACGCTTGTCAACCGGACGAGCAACTACATCCCCGAATGGCTGCCCGGTTAATGGATTTATTGCTGTCGGCGTGTTCACTTTCTTCCAGCCAAACATCCGCACTAACCTGTAATAACTGATATTCTGAGCTTTAAGGGCAACCGTATCTCCATCCGGGTAATTGAATACTACAATATCATTGTTCTTCACATCACCAAAGCCTGGCAAACGATAATATGGTAACTCAATCCATTCCGAATACGAAGGCACCGTTTCAGTAAACGGCATCGTATGGTGCGTAAAAGGTATCGTTAATGGTGTGTTTGGCGTTTTTGCACCATAACTAACCTTGCTCACAAACAGAAAGTCTCCCACCAGCAACGACTTTTCCATCGAAGATGTAGGTATTGTAAAAGCTTCAAAAAAGAATGTACGAACGATAGTTGCAACTACAACAGCGAACACAATGGCTTCACTCCATTCCACAACTGTGGTTCTCTCGTATTTCTTCCAGTAGTCGGCTCCTCTGAAATGCTCTTTTTCTGAAAAACCGATATATGGCAAATAAAAGAATGAAAACACAACACCTGCAACCAGTTCAGCAGCATTCTCCTTCTCGAAGTTGCGGATGAGCAAAAACACCATGATCAAATACATCATGATATTTACTCCGGGAATTAACAGCAAAAACAGCCACCACCAGGGCTTGTCAACCAGCTTGAGCCAGATGAACATATTGTAACCGGGAATGAGTGCTTCCCAGCCCTGACGGCCTGCTTTGATAAATATCTTGAACAAACCAACATGCAAGGCAAGCAGCAGGATAATATTGATAATCCATTTAATTTCCATAGTCAGAATCTGAATTAAATAAGTCAGTCATTGAATAAACGCCACGTTTGCCCTTCATAAATTCTGCTGCAATCACAGCTCCAAGGGCAAAACCTTTGCGGTTAAAAGCTTCGTGTGTAATTGTAATCGAGTCGTTTTCCGATTTCCATGAAATGCTATGTGTTCCGGGCACATCTCCTACCCGCGAAGCAGTAACAGGCAATTGGCCTTCGGCCGATGTTCGGCCCAAAACCCAGGAAGAGTAACCGGGATGCTCCTCAATCAGACCTTCGGCCAGAGTAATTGCTGTGCCGCTGGGTGCATCCTTCTTTCGGGTATGATGAATCTCTTCCAGTTCAGCCTTATATCCGGGATACCGGCTTATTAATGCAGCCAGTTGCTTGTTCAGCCTGAAAAACAAGTTAACCCCGATGCTGAAATTACTTGCATACAGCAGTCCACCTCCGGTGGAAAGGCAATCCTGCCTGATTGCTTCATAGTGATGCAACCAACCTGTTGTACCGCAAACTACCGGAACCCCGGCATTAAAACACGCCCGTATATTGTCGGCTGCGGCATCCGGCTCAGTAAATTCAACGGCTACATCTGCATGCTTCAGTTTCGAAGCCATTTCATCGCTGCTTTCCTTAGTTATAATTGCTGAAACAACATGACCTCTTTCTTTACAAACAGCTTCAATCTGCTTGCCCATCACGCCGTATCCGATTAATGCCACTTTCATCAAAACCTCAGTTGAAATGTAATTCCTGCCGCAGGCAGTGATGCAAAACTGTAAACAGCTGCCGGACGTACCTTGAGGCTGATGTCATCATCCACATTAAAGTCAAAAAGATGTGCATCAACTGTCGCATCGATGATGTTCAATGCGTAAAGAAGCGCAAATCCGACCACTGTTAAATCCCTGTTCCTTCTGTAAAAGTCCTGAAGCTCGTTTAGGTTTGCGTCTGAATAGCGATCCAGATCAGGATCCAGATTACCAAGATTTTGCTGACGTTTTATTAGTTCCTCCTTAAACAAACTGTAGCGACTTTGATTAAAATTATACCCGTAAACCAAGGCTCCTGCACCAACCGCAATA
>JAGQVC010000107.1 GCA_020438185.1 Bacteroidota bacterium | reverse complement strand
ATCGTCTAATGGAAGACATATTCAAAAACTGGTTAAAGAGTAACCTGTTAAATTAGTTAGTTGAAGCGCGTCGGCTCAAGCAGCCGGCGCGCTTTTTTATTTTGCATATATTCCTTGTTTCACTAAGGTCATCTAGTATTTGCAATGCCACAGGGATACAACCCGCTTCCTGTTAATCATCAGGTTAGTTTGATTGTGTATCACAGCCTGGAAATTCATTCAGAACCCATCCGAAGATTAGACCAGACAGGATAGGAAAGACAGCAGGAAGCAGCTGTAAACAAAAAAGCCTTGCTCAGTATTGAACAAGGCTTTTCGTTAGATTTTTATATGATGGAAAATCAGGATTTTCCGGGATAGTTTTTCACTTTAATCCCCTCGGCTTCTTCATTTTCCGAAAAGATTTGTTTTAGAAGAGCACGTACTTCATCAAAAGCAGTCTCATTTTTTACGATAAAATCGAAAGCTCCCATTTTGAAGGCGCTTATCGCCACCTCGGCCCCTGTTTGTCCCGAAAGGAAAATCACGTGAATGTCAGGATTGTAAGCCTTGATTTTCTTTAGCACTTCCAAGCCGGACATGCCTGGTAATCTGTGGTCGAGAATAACAACACGCGGATTTAATGACAGGTTCTCAACAGCTTCTTCTCCTGTGAAAAACACCTTAATCCCGTCGTAGTAATTAGCTTCCAGATCGTAATTAATCAGGTTGGCAAAGAATGGTTCATCTTCAACAATGAAAATTTTGACTTTGTCTTGCTTCTTCATGAATAGGTATTTGTTTCCTTATTCGCTGCGGCAACCTGAAACGTTTCAATAAAATGCGCTTCAAACTTTCTGGTTTTGGTTAGGAAAACCGAACGAATTTGGTGTAAAATAGGGAAACATTTTAATTCCACACAAGCCATTTTGTGCAGGTTTTCTACACCATGTACTGTGGACAAACGGGAGGACAAACACAATTTAATTTTGAATGTTAAGAAGCCATGCTTTTTGTATCTGTCATGAAATCAGAAAGATGCAGTAGGTTGTTGGTCGGATGGCAAATAAAAAAAGTTCGCCTTGTATTGCTTGCGGCGCTGGCTAATGCCCTGAACAAAGTGTTGAATTTTCCGGTTATGTATGAAATCTTACACCGACTTGAAGTTGGGCAGCCCATTATTTTTTGAATTTATCGCATAATTTCTTGCCTTTCAGATAGTCAAACCATGTGTAATTTCTAATTTAGCAGCGCAAAATTGAATTCAAACACCATATCAAATTTTCCATAAAATGAAGATTACAGTAATCGGTGCCGGTAACGTTGGTGCCACCTGTGCTCAGGCCATTGCAGAAAAAGAACTGGCCAATGAAGTTATTCTACTCGATATCAAAGATGGCCTTTCTGAAGGGAAGTCACTGGATATGTGGCAGACAGCTCCAATTCACCTTTACGATTCAAGGGTAAAAGGATACACAAACGATTATTCAAAGACAGCCGGTTCAGAAGTGGTGGTAATTACCTCCGGTTTGCCACGAAAGCCCGGCATGAGCCGCGATGACTTAATTGCGACAAACGCAGGTATTGTTAAATCGGTAACCGAAAATGTAATTGCCCACTCACCTGATGCTAAGATTATTGTAGTGTCCAATCCGCTGGATGTAATGACCTACGTGGCTTACCTGACCTCAAAAATTGATTCCAGAAAAGTATTCGGGATGGCAGGTATCCTTGACACCGCCCGTTACCGTGCATTTCTGGCAGATGCATTGAATGTTTCACCAAAGGATATTCAGGCAGTACTGATGGGTGGTCATGGCGATACAATGGTTCCGCTTCCGCGCTATACAACTGTTTCAGGTATTCCTGTGACGGAATTAATTGATGAAGAAACATTGAATGCAATCATCGAACGCACCAAGAAAGGTGGTGGTGAGCTGGTAAATTTGATGGGAACCTCAGCCTGGTATGCTCCGGGAGCAGCTGCAGCTCAAATGGTTGAAGCAATCGTAAGAGACCAGAAAAGAATCTTCCCATGCTGTGCATGGTTAACAGGAGAGTACGGATTAAGCAATATATATCTGGGCGTGCCTGTAAAATTGGGTAAAGCTGGAATTGAGGAGATTATTGAGTTAAAACTCACCGACGACGAGATGAATCTGTTGAAACAAAGCGCGTCAGCAGTGAAAGAAGTCATGGATGTTTACGACTCGATGTCAAAAGCTTCCGTTTAATATTCAGGGGCGCAAGCCCCTTTTTATTTTATGAAGGTTATAATTCCGATGGACATCGTTTCCATTCAGGGCGACGGCTACCACCTATTTATTCCCTTGAAAATTGGAAGGAAAAAATTCAGGATGTTGGTTGATACCGGCGCATCACGAACTGTTTTTGACCTTTCGAGAATGCTCGAACGCATACCTGATTTAGACGCAGTTGATGCTGAAAGAATGAGTACCGGTTTAGGCGCATCCGGCATAGCCGGGAAAATTGCGCGCATTGGCAACCTTAGTTTTAACGGGCTTAAAATAAACAACTACCACACAATGCTGTTGGATATGTCGCACGTTAATGAATCTTATTCCGAACTTGGCCTGGCTCCGGTTGATGGCGTGCTTGGGAGCGATTTAATGCATCAGTTAAACGGAATTATAAATTACGGAAAGGGAAGCTTAACGCTTCAGAACGATATATGAAAATTGGCATAGTTTGTTATCCCACCTTTGGTGGAAGCGGTGTTGTTGCGACAGAACTTGGAATGGCACTGGCTGCTGAAGGGCATCAGGTTCATTTTATCAGTTACAGTCAGCCTTTCAGGCTGGATAACTTTTCGGGAAACCTGTTTTACCACGAGGTTCCAGTAACTAATTACCCGCTGTTTGAATTTCTGCCATATGAAATTTCGCTTACTTCCAAGCTGGTAGATGTTTCACTGCATCACGATCTGGACATTCTTCATGTTCATTATGCCATTCCGCATGCTTCGGCTGCTTATCTGGCCAAACAGATTCTCGCTTCGCGGGGCAAAAAAATCCCTTTCATTACAACGCTTCACGGTACCGATATCACCCTGGTTGGAAGAGATCCTTCTTACAAACCGGTAATTGAATTTGCTATCAACGAAAGCGATTGTGTTACAGCGGTTTCCGATTCTTTGCGTCAGGACACCCTGAACTATTTTAATGTTAGCCGCAACATTGAAGTAATTCCCAATTTTATTGATTTGCAGAATTACGCAAGGCCATCAGACAAATGCTTTAAGGAGGTGTATTCACCCAACGGAGAGTTTGTACTGAGCCATATTTCGAATTTCAGACCGGTGAAACGAATTAGTGATGTGGTTCGTGTTTTTGAGCTCGTGAGGCGCGAGGTTCCTGCTAAGCTGATTCTTGCGGGTGATGGTCCGGAAAGGTCGAATGTGGAGAATCTTGCCCGCGAATTGGGCGTTATCGGAGACGTGATCTTTTTGGGTAAAACCAAAGCAATCGAACGGGTTCTTTGTATGTCGGATTTGTATCTGATGACCTCGGAATCAGAAAGTTTCGGTCTTTCTGCACTGGAAGCCATGGCGAGTTATGTTCCTGTAATCAGTACCAATACCGGAGGAATTCCTGAGGTAAACAGCAATAACTTCTCAGGCTTTCTGAGTAATGTTGGAGATGTGAATGACATGGCAACCAATGCTCTTAAGTTGCTGAAGGATAAACCATTGCTTGAAAAATTCCGCAAGCAGGCACGAGAGCAGGCATCGCAATTTGATATCGGTAAAATTCTGCCTCTGTATGAGGAAGTTTATACCCGGGCAACTCAGTCGTAATTCTAGCCTCCCCGGAGTTTGGTCTTATAGCCTTTTGAATCGAGAAATTGCTTGATTTTAGGGCGATGGTCTCCCTGAACAAGAATCTCAGCATCTTTGGCTGATCCTCCTGAGCCACACAGATTCTTAAGTTGTTTTCCTAAAGCTTCCAGGTCTTCTGTTTTACCCGTGAATCCTTCAATGAGAGTTACTTTTTTTCCGGCTCTGGCTTTTTTATCCAGGCTTATATATAACAACTGCTGCGCAGGAGGAAGGGTTTCAGGCTCGAAATCTTCTTCAGACTGGTATTGAAAGTCGGGGTTGGTGGAGTACACCACATTTACCCTGTTTTTCTGTTTCGACATAAAGCAAAGATATGTTTTAAGTGTTTTCTCAGGCAGAATTAGTCATGAAGCGCTGAACTTGCGTAATTTGCAGCCTCAAAACAACAGCCATGAAATTTTTTATTGATACAGCCAATCTTGCACAAATTAAGGAAGCTCAGGACTTAGGAGTTCTTGATGGAGTTACAACCAACCCAAGTTTGATGGCCAAGGAAGGCATTTCGGGAAATGATGCGATTCTGAAACATTACGTTGATATCTGTGAAATTGTTGACGGTGACGTTAGTGCTGAGGTGATTTCGACTAATTACCGTGAAATGATTGAGGAAGGTGAGAATCTGGCATCGCTGCACCCACAGATAGTGGTCAAAGTTCCGATGATTAAAGATGGGGTTAAAGCTATCCGTTATTTTTCCGATAAAGGAATCAGAACCAATTGCACGCTGGTGTTTTCGGCCGGACAGGCCTTGCTTGCTGCCAAAGCAGGAGCAACCTATGTTTCGCCGTTCCTGGGGAGACTGGATGACGTTTCTTCGTACGGAACCGAACTTATTGCAAAAATCCGCCTCATTTACGACAATTACGGTTATGAGACACAGATTCTTGCGGCATCTATACGCCATACAATGCATTTGATTGAATGTGCAGAAATTGGTGCAGATGTGGCAACTTGTCCGCTGAATGTGATCACCGATTTGCTCAAGCATCCTTTGACCGATATCGGGCTGGAGAAATTTCTGGCCGACTACGCTAAAACACAGGTCTGATGCTACTTAGAATACATCCCGAAACACCCGATCCACGGCAGTTGAAAAAAGCTGTGGATGTGATACGTGACGGTGGTGTGGTGATTTATCCCACCGACGGTGTGTATGCTTTCGGATGTGATATATACAAGTCAAAAGCAGTGGAGCGCATAGCCCAGTTGAAAGGAATCAAGCCTGAAAAAGCTGATTTTTCGTTCGTATTTGATGAGTTGAGCAGAATAACAGAATTTGCCCGTCCGGTGGATACACCGGTTTACAAACTGTTGAAACAATGTTTGCCGGGGCCTTACACTTTTATTCTAAGTGCTAATAATCAGGTTCCCAAGCTATTTAAAAATAATAAGCGTACAATCGGTATCCGGATTCCGGACCATAAAATTTGCAGGCAACTCGTTCATGAGCTGGGCAATCCCATTATTTCTGCTTCGGTGCACGACGAGGATGAGGTACTTGAATACACTACTGATCCTGAGCTAATTCACGAAAGGTACCGCGATCAGGTTGACCTGGTAATAGACGGCGGATACGGGGCTCTGATTCCTTCAACGGTAATTGATTGCAGCGAAGGCTACCCTGAACTGGTTCGGCAGGGTGCCGGAGAAGTTGATCTGGACTGAAGGTTTTTAGTCAACTATCTTAAAGTCATCACCAAAGCCGATGTAATTCTGAATGACTTTCACCTTAGGATTGGGATTCGGGAAATAATACGCTCCGTTGGCAGAACGTTTTCCGTTCACTTCTACATGATAGTAATTGGCCTTCCCTTTTACCGGGCAAACTGAATGTTTTTCACTTTCAATGAAATAATTACCGTGCACAGCAGTATGCGGGAAGTACTTTTTCCCTTCGAGCTGAATGGTCTTATCGCTTTCTGCGACTACGATACCATTCCAGATAACCTTAGACATAATATGGGAAGTATTATATTCTAAAATTAACTGAAAAGTTTGAAATTTTCAAAACAATTGTAGATAAATTTTTATCTAAAATCCTCAATCTTAGGCTGGAGGGGCATTTGAAGAGCTGCCCGGTTTATTTTTATCAGGTCGTCTCCTTTTGTGGTATTTTTTATGGGTACCGGTTTTCCCGGGCTGGTTTTGTTGTCCGTTTTTTTCATTATTTCCGCCTGCGGCGGAAGAATGAGCAGCGTTTTTAGGTTTGCGGTGAGGACGTGAGTGGTTCCTTTGCCCCGATTTTCTGAAATCTGATTGAGAGCGGTTGTAATCCGGTCCCGGATTGAAGCCTTCGGGAAGCTGACATTTTTCAACTTCCTTTTCAATCATTTGTTCAATCCGCCGGAAACGGCGAATATCTTCGGAATGGATTAATGTTA
>JAGQVC010000106.1 GCA_020438185.1 Bacteroidota bacterium | reverse complement strand
GTCTGTTTCACCTTTCGGTGTGATTTTACCAATCAGGATATCACCCGGCTTTACGTCAGCACCTATGCGAATCAGACCATTTTCATCAAGATCTTTAGTTGCTTCCTCACTTACGTTCGGAATATCAGCAGTAAGTTCCTCGAGGCCCCGCTTGGTGTCGCGTACTTCAAGAATAAATTCTTCAATATGAAGACTTGTAAATACATCTTCCCGAACGATACGCTCTGAAATCACAATTGCATCCTCGAAATTAAAACCTTTCCAGGGCATGAAAGCCACCTTAAGGTTTCTTCCGAGCGCCAGCTCGCCGCCTTGAGTAGCATAACCCTCACAAAGAACCTGACCTTTTGAAACCTTTTCGCCTTTACTTACAATTGGTTTCAGGTTTATCGTAGTATTTTGGTTGGTTTTCCGGAATTTCGTAAGACGATACGTTTTAATATCGTCCTCAAAACTTACAAGACGCTCATCCTCAGAGCGGTTATAACGAATTACAATTTCATTAGCGTCAACCCATTCAACAGTTCCTTCTCCTTCAGCATTAACAAGAACGCGGGAGTCATGAGCAACGGCACCTTCCAGTCCTGTACCAACGATTGGAGATTCAGGATTTAAAAGCGGAACAGCCTGACGCATCATGTTTGAGCCCATCAGTGCACGGTTGGCATCATCATGCTCCAGGAATGGAATCAGAGATGCTGCAATAGAGGCAATCTGATTCGGAGCAACGTCCATTAGTTTAATTTCAGTTGGTTCAACCACAGGGAAATCTCCTGCAAAACGAGCTTTCACGCGTTTCTCAACAAAGTTCCCATTTGCATCCACTGCTGTTTTTGATTGCGCAATGATTGAAGTTTCTTCCTCTTCGGCACTCAGATAAACAATAGGTTTATCCAGATCCACCTGCCCGTCAGTAACAGTTCTGTATGGTGTTTCAATAAAACCAAGCTTGTTGATTTTAGCGAATACACAAAGTGAAGAAATCAGACCGATGTTAGGACCTTCCGGAGTTTCGATAGTGCACAGACGACCGTAATGCGTGTAGTGAACGTCACGAACCTCAAAACCGGCGCGCTCACGTGAAAGACCGCCTGGCCCGAGGGCAGAAAGTCTTCTTTTATGAGTTATCTCAGATAAAGGATTTGTTTGATCCATGAACTGAGAAAGCTGGTTGGTTCCGAAAAACGAATTAATAACACTGGAAAGTGTTTTAGCATTAATCAGATCGGTTGGTGTAAAAACTTCATTATCACGAACGTTCATACGTTCGCGGATAGTTCTTGCCATTCTGGAAAGCCCGACTCCAAACTGGCCGTAAAGCTGCTCACCTACAGTTCTTACCCTTCTGTTAGAAAGGTGATCAATATCATCCACATCAGCTTTTGAATTGATGAGTTCAATCAAATAGCGAATAATGGATATAATATCCTGCTTGGTTAGAACACGTGTTTCTCCATCAATATCAAGCTCCAGTTTTTTGTTGATTCTGTAACGGCCAACATCTCCCAAATCATAACGCTTGTCGGAGAAGAACAACTTGTCTATGATGCCACGAGCTGTTTCTTCATCAGGTGGTTCAGCATTTCTAAGCTGTCTGTAAATGTGCTCAACTGCCTCTTTTTCAGAGTTTGAAGTATCCTTCTGCAGTGTATTGTAAATAATAGTGTAATCAGCTGTGTTAATATCATTCTTGTGCAGAATGATTGATTTCACGCCTGACTCAAGGATCATTTCGAGGTGCTCTTTTTCAATGACAGTTTCCCGGTCAATGATAACCTCGTTCCTTTCGATGGATACAACCTCACCTGTATCTTCATCAACGAAATCTTCAATCCATGTTTTCAATACCCTGGCAGCCAAACGACGGCCAACGGCATTTTTAATATTCGACTTGGTTACCTTAAACTCATCGGCTAATCCGAAAATTTCGAGAATGTCTTTATCACTCTCATAACCAATTGCCCTAAGCAGTGTAGTTACCGGAAGCTTCTTTTTCCGGTCGATGTATGCATACATTACACTGTTGATATCTGTAGCAAATTCAATCCATGAACCCTTGAAAGGAATTACACGTGCTGAATATAATTTTGTTCCGTTTGCATGTCGGCTTTGACCGAAGAACACACCAGGTGAACGGTGAAGCTGAGAAACAACAACACGCTCAGCTCCGTTGATTACGAAGGTGCCTTTCGGAGTCATGTAAGGGATTGTTCCCAGATAAACATCCTGAACGATAGTTTCGAAATCCTCGTGTTCAGGGTCGGTGCAGTAAAGCTTAAGCTTTGCTTTCAGCGGAACGCTGTAAGTTAAACCTCTTTCAAGACATTCCTCAATGGAATATCTGGGAGGATCGATGAAATAATCCAGAAACTCCAGTACGAAGTTGTTTCTGGCATCAGAAATGGGAAAATTTTCAGCAAAAACCTTGAAAAGACCTTCATTCTGGCGATTTTCAGGAGTGGTTTCTAACTGGAAGAAATCCTTGAACGATTGTACCTGTACATCCAGGAAGTCAGGATAGTCAATGGGCAGCTTTCCTGATGCAAAGCTGAACCGGTTCGGGCTTTTTTTAATGTATGTCAAGGGACTCGATATTAAGTTGGAAAAAACTCAAAAGAAACTGAAGTGTATACAAACAGCTAAAGACCTCTTTAAAAAAGAGGTCTTAGCTGTTGTTTGTCAAAGAAGAGATTACTTAACCTCAACTTCAGCACCGGCTTCAGTCAGCTGCGTTTTAAGTGCATCTGCTTCGTCCTTGCTAACACCTTCCTTGAGCGGCTTTGGAGCGCCGTCAACGAGATCTTTTGCTTCTTTTAGTCCAAGACCGGTAAGTTCCTTCACAAGCTTAACTACAGCCAGTTTGTTACCACCGGCAGCTTTAAGGATAACATCGAAAGAAGTTTTTTCTTCTGCAGCTTCAGCGCCACCACCAGCACCACCTGCTGCTGCTACTGCAACAGCCGCAGCTGCCGGCTCGATGCCGTATTCGTCCTTAAGGATTTGAGCCAGTTCATTAACTTCCTTCACAGTCAAGTTCACCAACTGTTCAGCGAAAGCTTTCAAATCTGCCATTTTATTTTTGTTTTAGATGATTGTACAAAAAGTGAATTAAAAAAATTGTTGTTGAAATTATTCAGGTCTTTCAGAAAGCGTTTTAACAATTCCTGCGATTTTGCCGCCACCCGATTTAAGGGCTGAAACAACATTCTTAGCAGGAGATTGAAGCAATCCAATGATATCTCCGATAACTTCGTTTTTGGTTTTGATTGCGATAAGGGCATCAATCTGATTGTCACCGATGTAGAAAGATTCTTCTACGTAAGCAGCCTTCAGAATTGGCCTATCACTGGTTTTACGGAACTCCTTGATCAGTTTCGCCGGCTCGTTTACTGAATCAGTAAACATTACCGATGTAGAACCCTTAAGAACATCATATAGCGGAGAATAATCCGTTTCAAGACGTTCAAGTGCCTTTCTGAGCAATGTGTTCTTTACAACCTTAATTTCGATATTCTTCTTAAAGCAGGTACGGCGAAGATTATTCGTTTTCTCTACTGTAAGTGAGGAAATATCGGTCAGGTAAAAGTTCTTGGTTGCGGACATCTTCTCAACCAATGCATCGATTACCAAGTCTTTTTCTTCTTTATTCATGTGATAAAAAGTTTAAAAGGTTCGTAATCAGGCACCGATTGATTTGAGATCAACCGAAACCGAAGGACTCATTGTACTCGACATATAAATGCTCCTTACGTAAGTTCCTTTAGCAGCAGAAGGCTTTAATTTCAGAATGGTCTGAATCAATTCCTTCGCATTGTCATAAAGTTTGTCTTCCGCAAAGCTCACTTTGCCGATTGCAGCATGCACGATACCTGTTTTATCCACTTTGAAGTCAATTTTACCGGCTTTAACTTCCTGCACGGCTTTTCCTACTTCAACGGTAACAGTACCTGTTTTTGGGTTGGGCATCAGGCCGCGGGGTCCCAGAACTCGTCCGAGTGCTCCCACTTTTGCCATGATGGAGGGCATGGTGATGATAACATCAACATCCGTCCAACCACCTTTGATCTTGTCTATGTAATCATCCAGACCAACATGATCTGCTCCTGCAGCTTTTGCTTCTTCCTCCTTGTCGGGAGTGCAAAGCACAAGCACGCGCACTGATTTACCTGTTCCATGAGGCAGAGACACGATTCCACGAACCATTTGGTTCGCTTTACGCGGATCTACTCCAAGACGAACGGCCAAATCAACTGAAGCATCGAACTTGGTGGTGGAGATTTCCTTAACCAGGCGAGCAGCATCAAGTAAGGCATACGATTTATCTTCGTCTACCTTATTAATAACCGCTTTGCGCTTTTTTGTCAGTTGTGCCATTACTCAAAAAATTTTGGTGAATTAAAATGGGCGCTGTCCTTCGACTTCGATACCCATACTGCGTGCAGTACCTGCCACCATGCTCATTGCCGATTCAACTGTAAAACAGTTTAAATCGGGCATTTTTGCTTCGGCGATACTACGCACGGTATCCCAGGTGACTTTAGCAACCTTCTTACGATTTGGTTCTGCTGAACCGCTCTTAAGTTTGGCTGCTTCTTTCAGCTGAATTGCAACAGGAGGGGTTTTAATGATAAAGTCAAACGACTTATCTGTGTAAACAGTAATAATTACTGGCAACACTTTCCCGGCCTGATCCTGCGTACGAGCGTTGAACTGCTTGCAGAAATCCATGATATTCACACCTTTCGCACCCAGTGCAGGTCCGATTGGTGGAGATGGATTAGCTGCACCGCCTTTCACCTGTAACTTAATGAGTGCACCTACTTCTTTAGCCATTGTTTATTATATAATTGATGCGCGGGTCCTGAAATTTCTGAGGAGGGGAAGCATTTTACGTGGAGAAGACAACCTCATCGTTTCCGGATTATCCACTGTTTTTATTCTTTTTCTACCTGCATGTAATTTAATTCCAGAGGGGTTTTCCGTCCGAAAATTTTAACCATTACAATCAGCTTTTTCTTTTCTTCGTTTATTTCTTCAATTGTTCCTGAGAAGCTGTTGAATGGTCCATCAATAACCTTAACAGTTTCACCAACAATAAATGGAATCGAAATCTCTGCATCTGTTTCAGACAGTTCATCCACCTTTCCAAGAATTCGGTTCACTTCAGCTGGCCTAAGTGGAATAGGGTCTCCCTTATCCCCAAGAAATCCTATCACACCCGGAATATTTTTCAGGATGTGTGGAATCTCTCCAACCATGTTCGCCTCAATCATAATATATCCCGGGAAGTAGCTTCTTTCCTTAGAAATCTTTTTCCCGTTGCGAATCTGATACACCTTTTCGGTTGGAATTAAAACCTGTGAGATGTAATCACTGATTTTATGATGCACAATCTCAGAATCAATGTATTCCTTAACCTTCTTTTCCTTGCCGCTAACGGCCCGGACGACATACCACTTTTTGGAATTGACGCTTTCTTCAGTCATGGCGGTCATTAGTTAAAAAGGTCATAGAATAATTCCATCACATTGCTGAATGTGAAATCCATCGCAAAAATCAGCAAGGCAATGATCACGGAAGAAATCATAACTACAATTGCCGAACTCTGCAATTCCTTCCAGGTAGGCCAGGTTACTTTATGTAACAACTCATTGTATGATTCTTCAATATATGTCTTGATCTTCGACATGATTCTATGTTTTTATGCACGGGAGGAGGGACTCGAACCCCCAGCCAACGGTTTTGGAGACCGCTACTCTACCATTGAGCTACACCCGTATCCGGTTATTTTTCCCGGGATGATTTAACAATCAAACCCAAATAAAGAACTGACTCACTATCAGTAGTTTACAGATAAAGATTCGCAGCTTTACGAAACCGAACCTATAAACAGGTAGAAAGGTGCCCCGGAAATTTTCACCCCGGGAACACCTTTTAAAATTTAATCAGATAAAAGATTACTTGATAATCTCAATCACCTGACCTGCACCTACAGTACGACCTCCTTCGCGGATTGCGAAACGAAGACCTTTATCCATAGCTACCGGTACGATAAGGGTAACTTCAATAGTCACGTTATCACCAGGTACAACCATTTCACGTCCTTCAGGAAGTTTAATTTCTCCTGTTACGTCAGTTGTACGAAGGTAGAACTGAGGACGGTATTTATTGTGGAATGGAGTGTGACGTCCACCTTCTTCTTTCTTCAGGATATACACCTCAGCTTTGAAAACAGTGTGAGGAGTAATGGAACCCGGCTTGGCGATAACCATTCCGCGACGGATTTCATTTTTATCGATAC
>JAGQVC010000105.1 GCA_020438185.1 Bacteroidota bacterium | reverse complement strand
TCACACCCTTCGGGTGGATATGATTTTTATCATTTGTTAATTGCAGGGACTTCGTACTTTCGCAGCTAAATTAGAATCATTCTAAACAAGCCAGTGGCAGTTTCGTTATCACAATTAAGTATTGGGCAATCGGCTATCATAAGTGCTTTTACCGATGAGGAAATTGCATTGAAGCTGATTGAACTGGGCTGCATACCCGGAGTTAAGGTAACTATGATCAGAAGGGCCCCGATGGGCGATCCGCTTGCTTTTGCCTGTTCGGGAGCATTAATCAGTATTAGAAAAGAAGAAGCAGCCGGAGTGCTGGTTGAAAGTGAGTGAGATGAAGAAGGAACTGCTGAATATAGCTCTGGTTGGAAATCCGAATAGCGGAAAGTCTACTTTGTTTAATGCTCTCACCGGACTGAATCAGAAAACGGGGAATTTTCCCGGGGTTACGGTTGAGAAACATTCGGGCAGGGTCAGGATTTTTAACCCCAGAACCAGCGAAAGGCACAATGTGAATTTTATTGATTTGCCGGGTACCTATTGTCTTTTCCCAAAATCTCTGGATGAACTTGAAACTTACAAGGCAATTACCGACCGAAACAACGATGAATATCCTGATAAGATTATTGTTGTTGCCGATGCATCCAATCTGAAACGCTCACTGTTGCTATGTTTACAGGTGCTTGATTTGGGCATTCCAACTGTGCTGGCAGTCAATATGATTGATTTACTGGAGCGTTCCAATTTAAAATTGGATACCGTGCGTTTGGCTGCCGAGCTTGGTATTCCTGTTATTCCTGTGAATTCGCGTGATCGCAAAGGGATACTTGAATTGAAACAGGCGCTATTTCAGGAACAGGTTGGCGAAGCCAGGTTGTTTGAAAAGCCTGAACAGGAGTATCCTGAACTTACAGAAGAGCTTAAGCAGCATACCGGTTCAGTGAATGCCTATCAGGCAGTGCTGAAGGCTGCAAACTATGATTTGCTTAGCGGGGAATCGGAAGTTGAAGGACTTAAACAGATCCTCCGGAAGCATGGTAAAACACCATTCAGCCTTCAATCTGAAGAATCGCTGCGCAGGTACAGGATGATCGAAACGATTCTGGATAATTGTATTAATCAGGTTACCATTACAAGGGCACTAGATTTTACAATGAAGCTTGATGCAGTTTTCACTCATCCATTCTGGGGCTTCATCATTTTTTTGTCGGTATTGTTTGTCGTGTTTCAATCGGTTTTTTCCTGGGCTGAGCTGCCCATGGACTGGATAGACAACGGTTTTCTGATGCTTTCGGAACAGGTTTCGGCTTTGCTTCCGGCGGGAGCCGTAAATGATTTGATAACTCAGGGAATTTTACCCGGCCTGGGTGGAATTTTTATGTTTATTCCCCAGATAGCCATTTTGTTTGCCTTTATAGCCATGCTTGAAGACAGCGGATACATGGCGCGGGTAAGCTTTATTATGGACAGATTGCTTCGGAAATTTGGCATTAATGGTCGCTCGGTCATCCCGCTGATAAGCGGTGTTGCCTGTGCCGTGCCTGCAATAATGTCGGCGCGAACTATAAAAAACCGGAAGGAGCGGCTGCTTACCATTTTCGTAACGCCATTGATGAGCTGTTCGGCAAGATTACCGGTTTACACATTGCTTATAGCCATTGCGGTACCTGATCAGGAATTTGGCTTTATGAATCTGAAAGGTATTATTATGATGGGTTTGTACCTGATTGGTTTTATCGCAGCAATTGGCACATCCTGGGTGATGAAATGGCTGATTAAGTCGAAAGAGCGCAGCTATTTTATAATGGAAATGCCTGTTTACCGGATGCCTCAGCTAAGGGTAGTGGGGCTGACTATGGTAGAAAAAGTGAAGGTGTTTATTCGCGATGCGGGTAAAATAATTGTTGCTATTTCCATTGTACTCTGGGGTTTATCTTCATACGGTCCAGGCGATCGCTTTTCTAAAATCGAGGCACATTATTCAGACGCTGAGGTTGTTAATGAGCTCGGGGAGCAGGAAGCAGCACGCAGGATGTCGTCTGAAAAACTGCGCAATTCGTATGCTGGCATTATGGGTAAGCAGCTGGAACCTGTGATTGCGCCGCTTGGTTTTGACTGGAAAATAGGGATTGCTCTTGTAACATCTTTTGCGGCCAGGGAAGTTTTTGTGGGAACCATGGCTACTATTTACGGCGCCGATGGTGAAGATGAGACCGGTGCCACGCTGAAAGCAAGAATGAGGAATGACAAACATGACGGCAGCGGATTACCGGTGTTTACGATTGCAGCATCAATGGCATTAATTCTTTTTTATGCATTCGCGATGCAGTGTATGAGCACAATAGCGGTTGTATATCGCGAAACGGGCAGCAGATTATGGCCGGTTATCCAGTTTGTTTACATGGGAGCTTTGGCCTGGCTTGCCGCCTTTGCCGCCTATACTTTTTTGTCTTAATTGTTTCAGAATCGCATTTCGCCTGAGACTGTGATGAAGAATTTGAGAGTATATTTGCGCAAAAAGCACCATGAAATACTTTGCTGAAATAGATGTTATGCCGCATGATGCCTTACTTGATCCTCAGGGAAAAGCGGTATCCGGAAGCATGAAAAATCTGGGACTTCCTGAAATCAGTAATGTGCGTATAGGCAAGCACATCAGATTGGAGATTGATGCAGCAACAGAAGAAGCGGCAAAAGAGAAGGTTGATCAGGCCTGCAAACAGCTACTCTCGAATCCGATTATGGAAGGGTATCGTTTCGAGCTTCATGCAGCTGATTAAGCAGGTTTTTTGAAAATATTTTCAGCGACAGAGATTAATACGTAGGCCGTAATTATCACTGCGAAAGCAGCCAGCTTCAAAAACAATAGTGCCGGCACCGATATGAGCAGCAGAATACTTTGAGGGATAAAGTCCCGGATGCCCGATATTCCTGAGAATTTAAAGCTGAACATATGAATTTCTGATACCAGCAGTAATGCTGTAATTACTGTTAGACCGGGCAAAATGAAAGCGGGAGGGTCGCCTATGATTCCTGAAGTTAAACCATAAAATAAACCGGCCCAGAAAAAGCCATTTGCCGGTGTTGGCATTCCGATGAATGAGCTGGATTGCCGAACATCGTGATTGAATTTAGCGAGGCGGTACGCCGAAAGTGCCGGAATGAGTAGAGCCAGCCAGGCAGGCTCAGGAATTCCTGAAGAGGCAAGTGCCGGATGGTCATATCCCGCCGAGAGGCGGATAAGATAATACGCCATAAAACCGGGAAGGACACCAAAACTGACCACATCGGCCAAAGAATCGAGATCTTTACCAATGGGCGAATGCACCTTGAGGGCACGAGCCGCCATTCCATCAAAAAAATCCAGAATACCTGATATAACGATAAACCAGGGTGCGAGCAAAGGGTCTCCGGCAAGCAACTGATGGATTCCGAGGCAACCCGAAAGCAGGTTGAGCAGCGTGATCGAATTAGGCAGATTTCGTTTTAACATCTTGCAAACCTACCGGATTATATTCACGTGTGGGGTTGTAATTTTTCTTTCTCCGGGTGAATTTCTTTTCGAAATACTCGGTGCTGAACAGCGCTATTACCGAGGTAATTGCCAGCGAAATTAGCGGCAGGAAAAGCAAAACAGCCAATTGAGATTGTTCGCTGACCAGGAATGTTAACACTTTATATCCCAGAATAATTCCGAATGCGTGGTAGGCATATATGCTGTAAGCAATTTTACCCGGCGGGTTGAAGATTTTTAGTTTCGAAAGCTTTAATACGCTGTTTGAGCTGAAAGTTTGCTCGAAAAGGAAGAACGCCAGTGCTGCGGTGAGCAGAAGTCTTTCAACAATAAAAAGAACTTGCGGAGGAACTTCGTGAAAGCGGAATAGAATGCGGCTTTTGAAAATGATAATGGCGAAGAATACGAGGTATATGAAACCAATTGTTCTTTTGGTCTGTTTCTTTAAGAATATGTGCGTTTTGTATTTAAAGAAACTGAAATACGCCACGAACGCCCCGGCCATGAAATCACATAATATGTTTAAAGTATTGTAGCGGAATTGCTCTTTGTCCGGTTCATAATAAAACCAGGCTCCTGCACCGAAAGCAAGCAATCCAAGAATAATAAGGGTGGTTTCCTTTCGCCTGAAATAGGTCATTAGAATGGGCCAAACCAGGATAAACTGCATAGTAACAGCGATTGACCACATATTTCCAAGCACACCATCAAGCGGGGAGTAGGTATCGAAGTAAGAAAAGTTGAAAAATAACAGCAGGTATTGCAGCATGTCAACGGGCATACTTTGAGAAACAGGTAAATCGAAACTTAGAGCAGGCAGTAAAAAAAAGCCCAGTAAGAAAATAACAAGATAGAGGGGTAAAATCCCCAAAATGCGACGCATATAAAATCGTAACACATTCATTTTCTTGTATATAAACCTTTCTTCAAAAATGGTCCAGGTGTTTAAAAACCCTGTTAGTATAAATAATAAACTGTAAGCCAGATGATTTAGATTGATACTAACTTGCCGGACATCTGTGAATAAGGAAGATACTCTAACCTGCTCATTATTTGTGACAAAGCAATGTGAAATAAAGATCCAGAGCACGGCGATAAACCGGAGTGCGTGGATATTATCAAAATGCGATTTTTTAATGAGCCTTTTCATGCATGTATTGCCATCAGGCAGGTGTCTGAGTAATGCAATTCCTGCAAAGGAAAAAAAGTTTAGTGGTTTGCAAAATAATTTCCTTGGCCCGGCGATTAAAACTAGTGTCAGGAACAGTGTTGAATTTGATGTATCTCATAGTCCGACAGGAAAGTACAAATCATAGTAATTGAATTAATAACGCATGAGAAAATTAATCTACCTCGCGGCAATTTTTACGATTTTTTATTCTGGTGATGCTGCTGCGCAGGCGGCAAGAAAGTACAGCAATGAATTTCTTGCGATTGGAGTAGGAGCCCGCAGTCTGGCGATGGGCGGAGCTTTTATATCAGCCGCTGATGATGCAACATCAGGATACTGGAATCCGGCAGGACTTACCGGCATTCAGTCCAAATTTCAGGGAGCCCTGATGCATTCTGAATATTTTGCGGGAATTGCCAAGTATGACTATGGTAGTCTGGCTACCCGGATTGATTCGAAAAGTGTTCTGGGTGTTTCCGTTATTCGTTTTGGAGTAGATGATATTCCGGATACATCGGAATTAATTGATGCCAACGGAAATATTAATTACGACAGGATTCAGTCGTTTTCGGCAGCTGATTACGGATTTATTTTTTCATATGCGCGTGCATTGAATGACAAAGGATTGAGTGTAGGCGCCAATGCCAAAGTGATTCACAGGGTGGTTGGCGATTTTGCCCGTTCCTGGGGTTTCGGCATAGATGCAGGAGTGCAGTACAAACCCGGTAAATGGAGATTTGCTGCGATGGCTCGTGATATCACCAGCACCTTTAACGCATGGAGTTACAGCCTGACCGAATCGCAGCGTGAAGCCTTTAACAATACAGGCAACGAGATTCCCGAGAACACACTTGAAATTACACTGCCGGTTTTAACACTTGGTGTTGCCAGGCACTTTCAGCTTGGTGAGAAATTCAATCTGCTTGCAGAAGTCGATATGATTACCACATTCGATGGTATGCGTAACACACTGATCAGGGACAAGGCATTTTCGATGAATCCTGCGGTTGGACTTGAAGCCGGATTTAAGGATATTGTGTTCCTGCGTGGTGGAGCCGGCAATTTCCAAACGGTACTTAACGATGCCGGAGATGGCAGAGAACTTCTTTTGCAGCCAAATCTGGGAATTGGTTTACGAATCAAGAAGCTGCGCATTGATTATTCGCTGGGTGGCCAAAGTACTGATCTGCTGACACATGTTTTTTCGCTTCGCTTTGATATTCAGCAGGCACAAAAAAGCGAATCAAAAGAATAATTGCCTATGAAAAGATTCTACCTCCTTTTCCTTCTTTTTATTTTATCATTCACCGGTCTTGTTGCCCAGCCTTTTGGCAACGAGTGGATAAATTACGATCAGAAATACTATCGTTTTCCTGTTTACAATACCGGTGTTTACAGAATTAGCTCGGCGAGCCTGCTGGAAGCAATTCCGGCATTAAACGCTGTTGATCCGAGAAGCCTGCAGATTTTTGCGCGGGGCGAAGAGCAGGCAATTCTTGTTCAGGGCGAGAGTGACGGTATTTGGGATGATGGTGATTTCGTTGAGTTTTTTGGACGTAAGAACGATGGATGGTTTGACGCAAGTCTATACTCGACGCCTGAAAGCGAGCAAAGCAATCCTTATTATTCATTATTTACCGACACAGCCAGTTACTACATTACCTGGAATAATGATACGAGCAATTTAAGGATG
>JAGQVC010000104.1 GCA_020438185.1 Bacteroidota bacterium | reverse complement strand
TTAGTGAGATGTTCCTTGTAGTAATTAATCTCGCGCTTTGAATCCAGGATTGGTACCAGATTCTCGAAACCATCTTCAATTAACTCAACAATAAACTCCTGATACATAGGACGTTTATACCCATTGCAAATAATATATTTATCTTTTGGCAACAATCCCTGAGCATGCAGATCTTTAATAATCGGCATATCGTAAGCCGAAGAGGTTTCAATGTGGGCGTCATTTTTCAGGACTTCCTGCAGAACAAAGGCAAACTGCGAACTTTTAGTGCAATAGCAATAGTAATATTTGCCATTGTAGTCGGCTTTTGCCATTCCCACATTAAACATTATTTTAGCGCGCTGTATCTGTTCACTGATGCGTGGCAGATAGGTTATTTTCAATGGGGTACCGTACTGACGTATTATGTCCATCAATGGGATATCATTGAAATATAACTCATTATCAATCACATCGAATCCGGGCTGAGGAAATTCAAAGGTTTGTTTAATGAGATCTTCATACTTGTTTTTCATAGTCAAAACGGGTAAGGTAACCGGTGCAGATGCAGATTGATTATTTAAAGAAGTCAAAAGTAAACAACTTACTTATTCAAAATTTCCCAAATGCAACTAATTTACATTTATGAAAAAAGCGAAGCTTATTCTACTCCGATCAGAACTTGGTGCCGGAACCCGTGGAGCAAGTCTTGGAGTTGACGCTTTAAAAATTGCGGCTATAGATTTGAAAAGCAATTATTTCAGAGAGATTGATGAGATAGAAATAAGCGACGAAAACTGGCTGTTACTTGAAAGTGTTAAATTCAAATACGCGAAGCGAATTCGCGGAATCACAAAAATATATGAGCGTTTAAGCAAAGCTGTTCAGAAAGTATTAAGAAAACATGAAGCTTTCCCTATTGTGCTTGCAGGTGATCATTCCACCGCAGGTGGAACAATAGCAGGTATTAAACAAGCATACCCTGACGAAAGGCTTGGAGTCATCTGGATTGACGCGCATGCCGACTTGCATTCTCCATACACTACCCCATCCGGGAATGTACATGGAATGCCGCTGGCCACCGCACTTGGAGAAGACAATCTGGAAATGCTATCCAACGAAATTGATGCTCCGACTAAAAAGGAATGGGAAAAACTCAAAAACTCCGGGGGCATTTGCCCTAAGATTGAATACCGTGATCTGGTTTACATTGGAGTTCGCGACACTGAAGAGGAAGAGGATTTCCTGATTGAGAAGCACAAAGTAAAGAACATAAGCACAAAAGAATTAAGGTCGAAAGGCGCTTCGGCAGTTGTTGCTGAAGTACTCGAATACCTCAGCCACTGTGAAAAAATTTATATCTCTTTTGACGTGGATAGTCTGGATCCCAGGATTTCTACCGGGACCGGAACCCCTGTACCAAACGGGTTAAAAATAAAAGAGGCGAAAGAGCTAATGACCGGACTTGTTTCTGACCGTAGGGTTTGTTGTTTCGAAATTGTGGAAATTAATCCTACGCTGGATACAGAAAATTCGATGGCAGAAACAGCCTTTAAAATACTTGAAGCCGCTACCTTTGCTGCATTGCAAAACGATGAATCAAAATAAAGAATTCTGGCTCATTCCCTTGATTAGTGAATCGGCAGAAAAATTATTTGCCAGGCCTGTACCTGCTGACGCAATTATACTTCAGAAAACAAAAAAGGAATTTGCCGGCGACGTTACTCTCGTTTGCTTTGGTTTAACGCGTTTTTCGGGTAAAAAGCCTGAGGAAACGGCCCAACTGATGGGCGAGGAAATCCTGAACACCGACAATAGGATAAAATCCTACAATGTAGTGAACGGCTTCCTCAATCTTGAATTAACTTTTGAGTTCTGGGCCACTTACCTGATGTCGTTTGACGGCAATGTAAGTCTTCCGGAATCAAAAAGGCAAAAAGTGATGGTTGAATATTCTTCTCCAAACACCAATAAGCCTTTGCACCTTGGACACATTCGTAACAACCTTCTCGGTTGGTCAGTTTCAAGTATACTAAAAGCATGTGGCCACACTGTTAGTATGGTAAACCTGATTAATGACAGAGGCATTCACATTTGTAAATCGATGATTGCCTGGCAGAAAAAAGGGAATGGAGAAACTCCTGAATCAAGCGGAATAAAAGGTGATCATCTGGCCGGGAAATACTATGTAGAATTTGACAAAATGCTTTCGGAAGAAGCAGCTCAACTCAAAGAGCAAATCCTGAACGGCAATTTTAACAGCATTGATTTGGAAGCCCGGGAGGCTATACAAAAAACAATCGGCCTCATCCAAAATACAAGTGATGAAGCCAAACTAAAGGACCTGAATGCCCAGCTCAAACAGCAAGTGAATAATCAGACTCCTTTAATGAAGGAAGCAAGAGATATGCTCATTAAATGGGAGCATGGGGATGAAGCCACAATTGAATTGTGGAAAAAGATGAACTCATGGGTTTACGCAGGATTCAATCAGACCTATGAGAAAATGGGTGTTCATTTCGATAAGTTATACTATGAATCACAGACCTATCTGCTTGGAAAGGATTTAGTGGAAAGAGGTCTGCAATCGGGCGTGCTTTACCGGGAACCCGACGGGTCGGTTTGGATTGATTTAACTAAGGAGGGCCTTGACAAGAAGCTGCTGTTGCGCTCTGACGGAACTTCAGTTTATATGACTCAGGATATCGGGACTGCCGTAATGAGGCACGATGAATTGAATGCTTCGAAGTACATATATGTTGTTGGTAATGAGCAGGATTATCACTTCAAAGTGCTGAAGGAAGTACTTCTGAAAATGAATATGTCCTGGGCAGACGGCATTTATCATTTGTCGTACGGCATGGTCGATCTGCCCTCCGGGCGGATGAAATCCAGGGAAGGAACAGTGGTTGATGCCGATGATCTGATGGCGGAGACTATATCTGAGGCGGCAGCACGTTCCATGGAATTGGGCAAGACCGATGAAATGTCTGAAAAAGAAAAGGCTAACTTGTTTGATACTTTGGGGATGGGCGCCCTCAAATACTACATCCTCAAGGTTGATCCACGCAAGAGAATGGTCTTCAACCCTCAGGAATCAATTGATTTGCAAGGCAATACAGGTCCATTTATACAATATACCTACGCCAGGATTAACTCTCTTTTGGTAAAAGGCGGATTTAATATTGCCAATTCCGCCAGCCTGCAGAAACCTGAAAATGACGAAGCCTGTATTCCCTTGATCAGGTCGCTGGAGCAATTTGCCGAAGTCGTTCATGGAGCAGCTGAAGCATATTCGCCTGCTATGGTTGCAAACTACATGTATGAGTTGGCCAAAGAATATAATTCCTTTTATCACGACAACCAGGTTCTTAAAGAAGCTGATGCCAGAAAAGCCGCTTTCAGGTTGCTGCTTTCATATCAGGTTGCACAGACGCTAAAATTAAGCGGAGAGCTTCTCGGGATGCGTATGCCTGAAAGAATGTAGTTTTCTTGACAGGAAAGGAGTTCTACCCCATTCCCCTGCGGGGGATTTTTGTACTTTTGCCATCCTTAAAATAAGAGGTTAAGCTCATGTTTGAGAATTTAAGCGAAAAATTTGACAAAGCATTCAAACTGCTCAAAGGGCAGGGAAGAATTACAGAAATCAATGTTGCAGAAACACTCAAGGAAGTTCGGAAAGCACTTCTTGATGCCGATGTTAACTATAAAATAGCCAAAGAATTTACAGATAAGGTTAAGGCCAAAGCACTTGGTTCTGATGTACTTACCAGTGTTTCTCCGGGGCAGTTACTGGTTAAAATCACCCACGATGAGTTAACCGAATTAATGGGTGGTCATAAAGAAGGCATCAACCTGAGCGGAACACCAAGTGTGATTCTGATTGCAGGATTGCAGGGTTCGGGTAAGACTACCTTTTCGGGTAAACTAGCCAACCTTCTAAAAAACAAAGAAAAAAAGCAGGTTCTTCTGGTAGCAGGCGACGTTTACAGACCGGCGGCTATCAATCAGCTTAAAGTGTTGGGAGAGCAAATTGGTGTTGAAGTATATGCCGATGAGAACAACAAGAACCCTGTAGATATTGCCCAAAAGGCTATAGCGCACGCAAAGGCATCCGGAAAACAGATTGTGATTGTGGATACTGCCGGCCGTCTGGCTGTTGACGAGGAAATGATGCAGGAGATTTCCAAAGTAAAAGCGGCTGTTCAACCGCAGGAAACCCTGTTTGTTGTAGACGCCATGACCGGTCAGGATGCTGTGAACACCGCTAAAGCATTCAACGACCGAATTGATTACTCGGGAGTTGTGCTGACCAAACTCGATGGTGATACTAGAGGTGGAGCTGCTCTTACAATTCGCTCAGTGGTTGAAAAGCCAATCAAGTTTGTTGGAACCGGCGAAAAGATGGAAGCTCTGGATGTTTTCTATCCGGAACGAATGGCAGACCGGATATTGGGCATGGGTGACATTGTTTCGCTTGTGGAGCGTGCTCAGCAGAATTTTGATGAGGAACAGGCGCGAAAGCTTCAGAAGAAAATAGCCAAGAACCAATTCAATTTCAATGATTTTTATGATCAGATTCAACAGATAAAAAAGATGGGTAATCTGAAAGATCTGGTGGGGATGATTCCCGGAATGGGCAAAGCAATGAAAGATACTGAGATTGACGATGATGCTTTCAAGGGAATTGAAGCAATTATCATGTCGATGACACCGCAGGAAAGAGAAGATCCTGCAATAATTAATGGCAGCAGGAGAAAACGAATTGCAGACGGAAGTGGAACCAATATTCAGGAAGTAAATAAGTTGATGAAGCAGTTTGAAGAAACAAGAAAGGTGATGAGAATGATGTCAAATCCGGCTAAGATGGCCGGAATGATGAGAGGAATGCCAGGAATGAAACGATAGACCCATGGTACTTTTAGACGGAAAAAAAACAGCCCTTGAACTGCGGGAAAAACTCAAACTGGAAGTACAAAACAGACCCGAAGGTGTAAGTGCTCCGCATTTGGCGGCAATACTTGTAGGTAATAACGGAGCAAGTGAAACTTATGTCGCATCCAAGGTTAAATCCTGCGAAGCAGCAGGAATACGTTCCACTTTGATAAGAATGGATGCCGGCGTTTCTGAATCAGATCTTCTGCAGGAGATTGACAAACTGAACAAGGATGCGGACGTGGATGGAATACTTGTTCAGTTGCCTTTGCCCCGGCATATTGATGAGCTTAAAGTGACTATGGCCGTGAATCCTGCAAAAGATGTTGATGGATTCCATCCCGAAAACATTGGCAGACTTACCCTGGGAATGGACACATTTGTGCCCGCCACCCCTTTTGGGATAATGCTATTACTTGAGGCTTACGGGATAAAAACATCCGGCATGCATGCCGTTGTGGTTGGCCGCAGCGCAATTGTAGGAACACCAATGAGTTTATTGCTAAGCCGAAATAGTGAGCCCGGAAACTGCACCGTTACAATTACGCATAGCCGAACAAAAAATTTGATGAGTCTCACAAAACAGGCTGATTTAATTGTGGCAGCTCTTGGCAAACCCGGTTTTCTGACTGCTGACATGGTTAAAGAAGGTGCAATCGTGATTGATGTAGGAATAACGCGTGTTGAAGACAACAACAGTGAAAAAGGATATCGGATATCGGGAGACGTTGATTTTAAACATGTTGCACCCATTTGCTCATATATTACGCCGGTTCCCGGCGGAGTTGGAGCCATGACTATTGCAGCACTACTCACTAACACAGTAACAGCCTGGAGACGGAGGCGTTTCTAAATTGAATGAGCAATAACTTACCTGATTCACAGAGAGCATTACTTGATCAGGGCGCGATTCTGCCTGTGATGGAAGAGTTTTATACCATTCAGGGAGAGGGTTTTAACACCGGAAAAGCAGCATATTTTATTCGACTTGGAGGTTGTGACGTTGGCTGTCACTGGTGCGATGTTAAAGAATCATGGGATGCCAACCTGCATCCATTAACGGATGTTAAAGATGTTGTGGAAAGAGCAGCAGCACATCCGGCGAAAGCCGTGGTAATAACCGGAGGCGAACCCTCGCTTTACAATCTGGATCTTTTATGTGCAGAATTAAGAAGCGCCGGAATCAGCATTTATCTTGAAACATCCGGCACATATCCGTTTAGTGGTGATTTTGACTGGATTTGTGTTTCGCCCAAAAAGTTCAGAAAGCCTACGGCTGAATGGCTTTCGAAAGCTAATGAGCTAAAAGTGATCATTTTCAATCAAACCGATTTTGCCTGGGCGGAAGAGCACGCTTTGGCAATTGGCAAAGATTGCAAGCGGTATTTGCAACCTGAGTGGAGTCGCAGTGAAAGAATGCTTCCGGCAATTATTGATTATGTAAAGGAAAATCCGCTCTGGGAAGTTTCCCTTCAAACGCATAAATTCATGCACATTCCCTGATTAGCATGAAGTTATCAGTAGTTATAGTCAATTATAATGTCAGGCATTTTCTGGATCAGTGTCTAAAGTCTGTTTACAGAAGTCTGAAAGATATTGACTCAG
>JAGQVC010000103.1 GCA_020438185.1 Bacteroidota bacterium | reverse complement strand
GTTTCAACATGCAACGTTGAAGCCTCGGAAAGAAGAATGATACCAAATTTGGTTAAAATTGATGTTGAAGGCTTTGAAATAGAAGTTCTTAAAGGCGCGGATCATCTTTTGTTACAAAATGAGAAGAATACTTGCTGGGTTGTGGAAGTATCCAACGGGAGAGTTAATTCAGGGGGTGGGGGAATGGAAATTATGCAATTATTTTCACGTCATAACTTTAAAGCTTTTGTAAATTCAGCCGGGAAAGAGTCAAATTCATCACTCATTCCTCTTTCAGAATCAGGTTGGTCTAAATTGAAGCATGATAATGTGTACTTTTATAAGGAAGATAAGGTTGAATGAAGTTTCAGGAAAGCACATCAATACCAAAATTAAACAGTAAATATTAAGTTCTGTTGGTGTAGAATTAAAACCTATCAGATAATACTGTTAGAACGTGTTATTTTTTTATCCAAATGAGGTAACCAATAAAATTGCAATTATCTTTGGTCACACCTTGGGTTCTATCTTATGAAAGCATTAATATCTTTATTGTTTACTATAGTACAAGTTGCTTATTTGTACGGGCAAGTTTCAGTAAACATTCAGCCTTCTCAATGTGCTGCAATAGGATACCACGACACTTATAACACAGCAGATAACAATTATAATAATGCAGACCAGTTTGCTGCATATTGTATACCCGGTGGGGCTTCAGGTGTTAATATCAACAGAGGGCTAATACAGTTTGACTTATCCGGAATCCCTTCCGGAGCAACCATCATCAGCGCTTCTTTGTTTCTATTTAAAATTCCTCCAATAGGAACTCTTGTAAATCATACTATAGGCAATAATACATGCTTCATACAACGGGTGACAAATGCCTGGAATGAAATTAATGTTACTTGGAACACTCAACCTTCAGCCGTCGCAACTGACCAAGCGACATTAGCCCCATCCGTAACAGGAGATGAGAATTACACAGTAAATGTGACTCAATTAGTTCAATATCACGTAAACAATCCGTCTCAAAATTTTGGCTATTTATTCAGATTGGAGGATGAAAGCATCAACAGAATTATGATGTTCACTTCTGATGTTTATCCAGATCAGTCATTACATCCTTTTCTAAACGTTGTGTACTGTAGTGAAATTCCTGAAATAAGCATTTCTGCGACTGGTCCAACTCACTTCTGTGAGGGGGAAGAAGTCAGCTTAATAGTTAATGCCAATGTACCATTCAATTGGAACGATGGTTCTTCGCAGAACCCTCGTATCGTTAGTACTAATGGTGTATTTTCTGTTTCTTCAACGGAAGGGTGTATTGTTTCATCAAACTCAATTGAAATTATCGTCGATGAAGAAATTTCAGAAGCTCGAATCTTGGGTAGTGAATTAATCAATGTTTGTTTTCCTGATGAGGTCATCCTTCAATCCTCTGAATCGTCATACAATTTATGGTCAACAGGTGAAACAAGTCAATCGATTTCAGTTGGTTCGGCAGGCTTATATACTTTAACCAGATCAAATATCTGCAACACAGTTATGGATACTGTGGTAATCGTCGATGCTTCAGTTGACGCGTCTTTCGATCTTTTAGTCCCCCCGAATGCGTACTTACCTGTAACTGTTCAGGTTAGTAATTTTGAGAGCGGGTGCAACTGGTTCTTGCAAGGTGTACCTCTCATTCTAGATGGAAATAACAGCTTTGTTGTATCAGAAGAGACTGCTTATGTTATTGAGCATCAATGTGATAATGACTTAGGTTGTTCAGATAAGGTGGATAAAACATTTAATATCGAGTTGCCATCTGAGTTTTATATTCCAAATGCCTTTACACCCAATGGCGATGGAGACAATGATATTTTTTTACCAAAAGGATTTAAGATTGAGAAACTATCAATGCTTATCTTCAATCGTTGGGGTGAGTTAATATTTGAATCGAACGATGTTAACCTAGGTTGGGATGGAAGCACAAAGACGAATCAAATTGCACCCGAAGGGGTCTACACCTGCTTAATTAAGGCACTGGATGTTTATGAAAAAAAATATGAACATATTGGATCTGTTCATTTGTTGAAATAGACCATGAAGCCTTTTATTCTGAGTAGTTGCTTTTGTTGAAATTAATTCAAATTGCATATTTTATGGTGAAACACCTTAATCGCTGATGGGAAAGCTATTTTTTTTCTTTTTGCACAATTCCATCCAGCAAAGGTGCAAGTTCTACTGATAGAGTGATTTGGTGAAAAACGAAATTGTTTGGAATACATTTCTCAGAAGTGTTGTTCTAGAGTCATTTTGCTTCCAAAGTTTAAAGGTAGGTACTATATTCTCAAGTTACAACTTTAGCGATTTTGTAAATTCAGCCGGGAAAGAGTCAAATTCATCACTCATTCCTCCTACAGAGTTAGTTAGGGCTAAATTGAGGCGTGATATTGTTCATTTCTGCAAATCATAGGTGTACGAAAGAGTTTTAATATAGAGGTTTGCCTCATTAAATTGAGTAAAATAATTATTCTAGTGAATTATTTAGATGATTGGCAATTGCAAATAAGATGGGAATCATTCTTTGCATTGTGTTAAATTTTTGTCATAATGTTACTTGGTATTTATAATCAGATATCTTTGTAAAGAATCTAACCTTAATTTTATGAAAAAACTTAAAACATTTTTACTTTCAGTGCTGTCTGCATCTTTCTGCTACAGTCAAACAGCTGTTGAATTGCAGCCTTCTCAATTGGCCTCGCTCGGTTTTCACACTGGTTACAATTCAGCTAATACAAACTATGATAATGTTGCACAATTTGCAGCATTTTGCATTCCAGGATTTAACACAGGCGTGAATTCAAATCGCGGTTTAATTCAGTTCGATTTTTCAGGAATACCGGCAGGTTCTACAATAATAAGTGCCTCATTGCACCTATATAAAATTCCAGCTATCGGGTTTCTAGTAGATCATACTATTGGTAACAATGAGAGTTACATGCAGAGAGTTACAGCTTCTTGGAACCAATCTACTGTAACTTGGAATAATGCACCTGCTGCAACTTCAACAGGTCAGGCTGTTCTTGCTGCATCTGTTGTTGGAAATCAAAACTATGATGTCGATTTGACATCACTTGTTCAATATCACCTAGACAATCCAGCTTCCAACTTCGGATATTTATTTCGTTTGGCAAATGAAACTCCAACCCGTGTGATGATGTTTGCTTCAGACGTGAATTCTGACATTTCTTTGCGTCCGACTCTATCTGTTGTTTATTGTCCGCCTGTTCAGGTGCTCACTGTTTCAGCGTCTGGTCCAACATCTTTTTGCGAAGGTGGCTCGGTTGAGCTTTCTGTAAACACCGATGCTGATATCCTTTGGAATGACGGTGAAACCGGCAACCCACGTATTGTTTCCAGCAGTGGAGCATTTTCTTTGCAATCCACTGGCACGTGTCCTATTGCATCAAACTCAATCGAGGTTCATGTGTGGTCAAATCCGGATGTTCCAACCATCAATCCTTCAGGTATCGTAAATATTGATCAGGGTAGCAGCGTAATGTTAATGTCTTCACCTGCCGTATCATTCGAATGGATTCCTGGTGGACAAACGACTCAGTCAATTAATGTGAACAGTAGCGGAGCTTATTCGGTTCGTGTTTTTAACGAGCATGGATGTTCAGCGGTTTCTTCCGCAACCACAGTAAACGTGAATCCTGTTATCGAGCCACCTGTTCCCGGAACCTGCACAGCAGTTGAGGTGATTGAATACCTTCCTGCGAAGCAGAATGACGGCACAAATTTGCCTGCTTCACGCATGATTTCCACAAATGCATTGGGAGCTCCTCAAAACAGTGATCTGACAACAGGCGAGGCCAATTATAATTTTGTTTCACTTGGTTTTGGCGGGTCTATTACTGTTCGCATGAGCGGTGCCATTGCCAATGGTGACGGAAATGATATTCGTGTTACTGAAACAACTTTTGGCAGCATGAGTGGCAATTGTGTTCGCTATCCTGAGACTATCCTTGCTTTTGCTTCGCAGGATAATTGCAACTGGGTTTATTTGGGCTCAGGTTGCCAGGACGCAGAATTTGATTTAGGAGAACTTAACTGGGCCGAATACATTCGCCTTGTTGACGTAAGCCCGCTTTCTTCAAACTACAACGGTGGAATTGCTGATGGGTACGATGTTGATGGAATTGTATGTCTGCACGGAACTATCGATAATCCTGAAATGCAGGATCTTGGAAATTCTTATGCAATGAGCTATGTGAGTAGCGCTCAGGGTCCTCGCAAAAACGGAACCCCGGTTGCTGCTTCACGTTCAGATGAAAATCAGGCACTTGGCGCACCTCAGAATACCAACACTGTAAACTTCTTCTCATTAGGCTTTGGAGGTAATATCGTACTCAAACTGGGATATGCCATTTTTGATAAACCGGGAGCCGACATCGAAGTAGTAGAAACATCTTATGGCAATCCTGCTTGTGCCTCTTATAGGGAAGAAGCTATGGTTGAAGTATCTCTTGATGGTTCAAACTGGATAGACCTGGGAATCATTTGTCTTGATGGTTCAGTTGACTTAAGCACAGGTGGGGCAATCGCTGCTTCTTATGTTAGAATAACAGACCATTCTGCTGCTTCAAACTTCGGTTCAACCGGTGATGCCTACGACCTGGATGGTATAATTGTACTTCAACCGGGTTGTTCAGCTTCAAACCCTACAGCTCAAAAACTTGAAGATATAACATCGCCGAATGAAATTGCGAACATCGATTTGGTTCAGTCTGTAACCAAGAACAACTTCAATATGAATATCAGCGTTGAAAAACCTGAAGTGATGAATATCATTGTAACCAGCTTAATGGGTCAGCAAATTTCAGCTCGTTCTCTTGAGGTAAATGGATATGCTGTTCAGAACATTGATTTAGCCGGACTCTCTGCTGGTGTTTATTTAATTTCTGCTAGAAGCGCATCCGTTAATGAAACGTTCAAAGTGTTTGTGAAATAATCCGATCAAAATATTTTTAGAAAACGGCAGGTAGGAAACTATTTGCCGTTTTCTTTTTGTGCAATTCCATCCAGCAAAGCTGCAAGTTCGCCTGTAAGCGTGATTCGTGAAAACCGTTCATCGGCTTCTACGTTTTTATCTTCATTTCGCGCTGCAAATAAGTCGGCCAAAGCAGATTTAATGCTTGATGTGTCATCGAACCCGATTATTCGATTAGCTGGATTCTGGCTTATTACCTGAGCGGCCTGACTATCAGCAGGTCCTTGCATGAGTATCGGCCGCTGTGCGGCCAGATATTCAAACAATTTGCCTGTGAGTGTTGCTTTTGGAGAGAAAAATCCCGACTGGCTTGCCCCATAATTATTAATTGACAAATACAGTACTGAAGCAGTTTTTTGATAAGCAATAATTTGATTGTGCGGTAAGTAGTCGATGAACTCAGTGTAATTCTCCAACTCAAATTCAAGAATGCTTCTGCGCACTGAAGCATCATTTTTTCCAATAAAACGAATTTTAAGCCGACTGGAGAATTCCCGATTTTCGGAGCACATTTGCTGTATCGCCTGCCAAAATGCAGGATGATTTCTTCGGTCATTTATACTGCCTGTATGCACAATACTGAATACATCTTTTTCATTCAGAAGGAATTCAGGAATTTCTACCTGAAAATCAGCCGGGTCATATCCATTTGTAATTACATCTATTTTATTCGCGGTTTTTGAACGGAACTCTTCGGCCATAAAATCACCAACTACCACTACCTGCGAACAGGAATCCAACACTTCTTTCTCTAATTTTTCGTTGCGCTTCCTCGCATGTCCCGACATTTGTAAATCTGCAGCAAAATCAATATTCACCCAGGGGTCGCGAAAATCAGCCAGCCAGGGAATTCCGGTTTTCTCATGCAATGCTTTCGCAATTAGGTGCATACTATGTGGCGGTCCGGTTGAGACAATAGCATCAACATGATTTTCCTGAATCCAGTTCAGCAGGTACTTAATCGAAGGTGCAATCCAGAATCTGCGTGCGTCAGGAATAAATAAATTTCCCCTGATCCACAGTGAAAGTTTTTGAGTCAGGCCTTTTTTGCCTTTCTCATCCAAAAACCCTGAAACGACGCGACTATCTTTTTTCTTTCCGGTAAAGCGTTTGTAAAGCAGGTAAGGTTCCCAGATAGGTTGTTTAATAACCTGAATGCCATCAGGTATTTCTCGCTCAAGTGATGAATCAATAACCGGATATTCTGCGTTTTCGGCTGTGTAAATGATCGGTTCCCATCCGAATTTACGCAGGTATTTACAGAATTTTAACCACCGCTGTACTCCGGCTCCGCCTGATGGAGGCCAATAATAGCTAATCACAAGTACCTTTTTCACGTTGCAAAGATATTCGCATTTCCATGCCTTGATTCTATTTTATTGTGCTGTTTATTAAACAGATACAAAAAAAAAAAAAAAAACAGCATTTAAAATTTGTCATAAATAAAACTACAAGTATATTTGCAGCCCGCTTCACAGAAACAATGGGAGCATAGCTCATCTGCTTCAGAG
>JAGQVC010000102.1 GCA_020438185.1 Bacteroidota bacterium | reverse complement strand
CAACGGCATCCTGCCATTTGCGCGGCATCGAATCCAGTGGCGATGCTCCGTAACGGTCCAGATCAATAAAATGTCGTTGCGCTTCACCTTCAACAGCATATCTCCGCTTGTCAGGGTCAACTGCATGTTCGGTGATAAACTCAATATTTCTTTTGTAAAATCCGAAAAGCTCAGGTGGTAAAGTGAAAACCGCTATGCGATTAATTTGCCTGTGCGCAAAAAATCCCCACCCTTCGGCCGCAGGTAGTAAAACCAGTCCGGCAATGCTGAGAATGGCAAAAGCCACAAAAATCCTGAAAAAGCGCATTGTTTTTTTCTTGCAAGTTAATTAAACGGGTTCTTGAATCGCTTTCAGGTTCACAAGTTCTTTCCCATTGAAAACAGGAATGCTGGTAAAAATATCCTGCTGCAGGCAGAATTTGATATCTTCCTCTAAATCCAGGTCCTTTAGTCGGTGACGGTGGGAAGAGCGTCCCAGAAACTCAAACATATTGTCACTTGCTCGTTCATAAAGATAGCCTGCTGCTATAGTAGAATCGCAAAGTGTTTCAAATTCGCCTGATTCTATTAGTTTATTGGCCAGGGCTCCTGCGAATAGACTATCTTCCATGTTAAATTTATTCTTCCAGCCCGCACAAAGAATAAGAATGTTCCGATTTTGCTCACTAAGCCATCCAGCCAGGGCACTGAGATTCAGAAATGAGCCAATTACTATGGTTGCTTTGCCTTTTGCTGCTTCTATTGCCTGGGTACCGTTGGTAGTGGAGATAACAATTGTTTTTCCTTTAATCTCGGGAGAAATGTAATGCAAAGGTGAATTACCGAAATCCACTCCGTCCTGCTTAACAGCATTTCGCTCAGCTGCAACAAGATATCCATTTCTCTTGTATTCAAATGCTTCTTCCAGTCCGGCAACCGGAATCATGCTTTTAACACCATGTTCGAATGCAGTGCAAATTGCTGAAGTTGCCCTCAGAATATCAACTGCTACCACTATTGCGTTTTCTTCATGAAATAAATCATAAAGTGCAGGTGAGTAACAGGTCTGAATTGTAGGTTTCCTATCGTTTTGAATCATCCGAAGAACAATCTGATTGTTATCCTTTGTAAAAAGGTAAAGTGACTACTTTGGCAGGTACCAGTTTATCTCTTATCAAAATAAATATTTCTGAATCAGGCTTTGAGTAATTTGCAGAAACGTAGCCCATACCTATAGCTTTCTTCAGCGAAGGAGCCATAGTACCAGATGTGACGATTCCGATTTTATTACCATCTTGATTAACAATTTCGTAATCTTTTCTTGGAACCCCGCGTTCAGTTAGTTCAAAGCCAACCAATTTTTTTAATACACCTTCTTCTTTTTGCTTCCTCAGAGAAACATTGTTATTAAATTCTTTGGTAAATTTAGTAATCCAGCCCAGCCCGGCTTCTATTGGTGATGTTGTGTCATCGATGTCGTTTCCGTATAAACAAAAACCCATTTCAAGTCGCAAAGTATCTCTTGCTGCAAGTCCGGCAGGTTGAAGTCCGTATTTTTCCCCTGCCTTCATCAATTCAACCCAGATTTTTTCGGCATTCCCGGAATCAAAATAAATTTCATAGCCTCCGGCACCAGTATATCCCGTAGCCGAAATCAAAACGTTATTTATCCCACACAAACTTCCTTTTCTGAATGTGTAGTAACTCAATTCGCTTACATCAAAATCACATAAGGGATTCAGAATCAGAGTTGCCATCGGACCCTGCAAAGCCAGCAAGGCAGTCCGATCCGAAATGTCTTCCATGTCAACATTCCATTCATCATTTTCTTTTAACCAGTTCCAATCTTTCTCTATGTTTGAAGCATTCACAACCAGCATGTATTGCTCTTCTTTGATTCGGTATACAAGTAGGTCGTCAACAATCCCTCCTTCATGGTTAGGGAAACAGGAATATTGAACTTTCCCGTCAAAAAGCTTCGATGCATCGTTCGAGGTTGTCTTTTGGATTAAGTCTAGTGCATTAGGCCCCCTTAAAATAAATTCACCCATATGACTTACATCAAATAAACCGGCATGGTTTCTCACACATTCATGCTCCTCATTCACACCTTTATATTTAATTGGCATGTCATACCCGGCAAATGGCAACATCCTCGCGCCAAGGTTAAGGTGCATCTTATAAAAAGGAGTTTGTTTAACTGCATGTCCGGTTTCCATAGTTTTCAAATTTGAGAAAGCAAAACTAAACATATTTCAGGGATGCCGTTTTAGCTAAATCAGTTAACACTGTTATTGCTTAAAATGAATGTGTAAATTGGCATCCGATTTAAATTGTCATGCGTTTCAACAAAATAATTCCAGCGTTTCTATTCGTAATTTCTACAACGGGTTTCTCAATTCAGGCGCAACAAAACCGCCGTCCTCCGTGCACTACAGCCATGTCTTCTATTCAATTTCAGCAGGCTAAAAGAAATATCGCATCAAACGTCAATCCTGCAGAGCGATTCAACGCTGCCAAAAGAGTCGTAACAAATGGCTGCTTGAACACATCTCAACTAATTGAAATCATGTCATTTTTTGGAGAAGATGCTGACCGTCTCGATCTGGCTATGAAGGCTTACCCTTCGTTAATGAATAAGCAGGATTCATACGAGTTGTTAAACAGTTTTGCTTATTTCTCGACGGCATTCGTTTTTTATGATTTTATCCGGCAGGATGAACCTACCGGGGTCAATCCCTCTACACCGGTTATTCAGGCTCCTGTTCAAGTCAATTTTCCTGCTCTAAACTATCCTGATCATTCAAATTATCAAGGCCTTCACAAATGCGCATATCCTTTAGCTGCCACCGATTTTACTGTTTTTGTGCGTGAAATTGCCGCCAAACCAAGCGAAGCTGAAAAGTATGATGCCGCTATGAACCTGGCTGGAACTGTTTGCTTTACAACCACTCAGGCTATGAAACTTTCAACCCTTCTGCAGCTTGAGCAAAATCGTTACAATCTTTTGGTTAGGGCTTATGAAGCAGTTTACGATGAGGGAAATTTTGATGCATCCACTCAGGTTTTCGCTCATATCCCGAACAAACAGATGCTTACTGATTACATAGCTAACCAAAGGGCAACTGTTGGAATGCCTGTTCCGGTTCCTTGCGAACTATCAGAACAGACTTTTAACCGAATGAAAAGTTCATTTGCCCTGGAAGGAAGCTCTTCAAGCAGAATGCAGATTGTGAAGAATCAATTACCAAATTATAATTGTTATGTTTCATCTCAGATTAAACAAATTGTGTCTTTGTTCAATTCAGGTTCTGATAAGCTGGAAATCAGCAAGTTTGCATATAAGTATGTGACAGATAAGAACAATTATTATTTCGAAATTAGCCCGCTGTTCAATTCCTCAATGGACAGGCAGGCTTTAAGCAATTACATTGCTGCGAATCCATAATCAAATTATTAATTGACTTGTAAATTAAAACATGCGTGCTACTTTTGGGCACCTTTAAAGAAAGAGTTAAGTGTTGAAATCAATAAAGAGGCTTTTCTTATTTGCTATAATTATAATCTCGTCAGATTCTCTTTTGGCTCAGAATGAGATTATTGAGTTGAAAAATACGCTTATTCCTCTGCCTAAGCAGGATTTTTACATTGAATCTGTTGTGGATGGCAGGGGAAATAAAAGCGACATAGGCTTTGTGATGAAGGGGGCTTTTAACAAAAAAATAAGAGCAGACCTGAAGGGAGGGGTAACAAAATCGCTTACAGATTTCTACAATAATGCACTGGACAAAGACACCACTACAACCCCTGTTGTAATGCGTGTGGTATTTTTTCATATTTCAGAAAAAACAAACGGTGCAACCGAAACCGGCAAAGCAGAGATAAAGGTTGAATTTTATATCAGAAAGGGAAATCAACTGGGAAAAGTTTTCGAAACCGAGTCAATTGCCGAAGAAAGTGCGCTCGACGTTACTTCAGGACATGAAAGACGAATAAGGAAAGTGCTGGAGAATGTTTTGGTAGCGTTTAACAATTCCGGTTATCAGTCTGTTAATCCGGAATTTGTAGATGCCAACACCATACTCGCAACACAATCCCAGATTATTGGAAATACACTCACACCGGATGATATTGCATGGGTTAATTTGTTGATTGCCAACGCTGCCTTCGGGACAAATGCAGAAGGTTGGGGAGCCTCATATATTGGTTATTCTACCCGGCAAAGAAAAGGGCTCATGATTCCCCTTGTTGTTTCGATTGACAGACTTACTATAGACCCGGCTCTTTTTGTGCGTGCCGGTTACAATGAAAAATATCAACTCAGGTTTTCTTATGCTAAAATAGGATCCGGCGCTATAAAGAAATTAGGAGAAGACTTTAACTTTTTCCTTGGTCTGAGTGCAATCGGAACGTACGAAAAATTGCAAAGAAATAACCTGGATGGTACTATTACAGAATCAAGCGGAATAGTATTCGGAGGAGAGGCTAGCCAGAACTTTTACTTTATGTCACGCGGAAAGCTTGGATTCTTCCTTGGTGCAGGCGTGTATGAGCGTATTCTCAATTCCGATGTATACAAATCGGATATCGGTCTAAAAATCGAGGCCGGAATTAAATTTTAATAATTACTTCCTTGAGATCAGGTAGGCGCTTATCATGAAAGCCATACTTGCACCAGCACTCAGAATAGTTAGAAAGTAAATGCAAAGGTGCGTTTCCGTATTACTCAGCACGATTGCCTGAGCGGCAGGATCATTAGCGAATTTTAAAAAGAACCCGGTTGAGAATCCATGATGCCTTTGATACTCAATCATGTTTTCTACCCAAAGTGGATTCAGCTTATAATCGTAAATAAACATGAAGGCTGAAGCCGGAATTGCTGTTATAAATAGCTGAATAACTCCCTCTCGTAATCCTTTTCTTAACGAGAAAATGCCCGGATTATCATGATATTTCTCTTTGAGTCCTTTTAAAAGTGTGTAAAAAATGATGACATGAATGAAATAACCGGAAAACTGTCCCCAATACAACCTGCTCGTGTGGAAGCCTGCAAAATATTGGATGATTGTCCAGAGAATAAGGCCTGTTGCTCCCAATATTCCGTACCTGATCTCAGGTTTAATATTCATTCGGCTTCAGATTGTTGTCCGGAAAGGTAGCAATATTTTTTGCTTTCACTCAACCAACGATATTCTGGTAAGCACAAAATGTCTATTTTTGAGGACAAACCTGACCAATGAAAAGACTAACATTACTGCTCATTGCAGTTTTATTAAGTACCGGTGCTGTACTGGCTCAAAAGAGCAAAAAAGGATTTGAATATTCCGGTACTAAAGTAAGGTATTCCATGCTTGGCAAAAGTCGAATGTTTTCAGAAGGTATAAAGCCCATCGAGTATACGATTTACTGGAATAAGAAGAAAAATACAGTCGCAGTTCAATCAGGAGCTAAGGACACTTGGTACGAAATTGAGATACAACAGGTTGACACAATCCATGGGCACGTAACTCATATCGGATATTTATCAGGTATTGGAAAAAACGCATCTGATGAAGAGAAAGAAAAGGCTCGTTGTGAAGTTCGTTTCCTTTTTGACAAGGTTACAATAAAGAAGGGGCCTGCCAGATTGGAAGAGTTTCTTCTTGAAGGCGCTACTGTTTGGGACGACAATAAAGTAATCAGTCAGTAAAAATGCAGAATGACCGATTAAAGCATTCGGTCAACATAAATGTTTGTCAACGGTCATTCTGCTTGTTGATTAATCTTCAACCATTTTGTTTTTCTGCGATCCGGTGCGCATCACCTCATCAACATTTATTTCGGTAATGCTTCGCTTCACTCCTTCTTTGTCAGTATAGGACCGGCTAAGCAGTTTACCTTGAATGACCACTTCATTTCCTTTCTCGAGGTACTTGATCATATAGTCTGCAATCTTTCCCCAGCCAATTAAATGGTGCCAGTGTGTTTCAGTGACTAATTTGCCATCACTGTCTTTGTAACGTTCAGTTGTAGCAATATTCACTTTTGCCAGCTTTTTACCGCTGGGCAATTCTTTTACTTCGGGACTTGCCCCGAGATTTCCGATAAGTCTAACGGAATTTCTTAAACTGTTCATGATAAATTATTAGTTAAAAAAATGAATAGAAACGGGTGCACCCTTCGTTCCTCAGATATCTTTGGCAAACATAGAGCGATAGAATTTGTCTGTCGTATATGAAACGTTTATAAATGTTTATAGCTGATATTTGTATTTATTGACGTGAAATTCCTCTTTGAAGATCAACGCTAAGCCAAGTTTTTAACAATTTGTGGGATTATTCTGATTGCTCACTACATTCGTGTTTTATTTATAAATCTTATTATTATCTAATTATGTTTTATTCAGAGAAGTATTGCATAGAATGCAATTATCCGGTGCATGGCAGAAGCGATAAAAAATTTTGCTCAGATGCCTGTCGAACAGCCCACCACAATAAGGTCAGAGTTGAGGCCCAGCCTGCTATTCGTGAAGTCAACAGGATACTTTTTCGAAACAGGAGCATCCTGATAAATTG
>JAGQVC010000101.1 GCA_020438185.1 Bacteroidota bacterium | reverse complement strand
ATGCTTGTCCACCTGGGCAACGGCAGGCGCGGTATTCGAATTTTAATCGCAGGCAACACACAGGTTAGCGGGTCTCTCGGCTTGTTTTTTAATACTAGTGTTTCAAACGCCTTGCAGGCGGATGTTTGGAAAAGTGTGATTGAAAATGCAGAGGAAAAATGGGGGCCGTTTGCAATCATTCTAGCCAAAGAGTTTAATCTTGAGCAGGAAAAGGAAACGATAAAAGCACTTAAAGCAGCCAATCTTAGGAAAATATCGGCACTGCCCGTTATGATGATGAATCTGGATTCATCCTGGCAATCTTTCCAGGATTATCTGGCTGCCATGTCGGCAAAATATCGGATCAGAGCCAAATCGGCCCGGAAAAAAGGAAAGCATATCAGCAGCGAAACCTGGGGTGTCGAAGAAATCGCCCTTCATCTTGACCAGATTGAAGAATTGTATGAGAACGTTTACAGTCGGGCCCGCTTTCGTTTGATGCGTATAGACCCATTGTATTTTTTACGATTAAAGCAAAATCTGGGGAAGCAATTTCGGTTTCAGGCTTATTTCGCTGCAGGTCGGTTTATTGGTTTCAGAACCTCGTTTTGTTACAACAACCGGCTCGATGCTCATTTAATTGGCCTCGATTACGAAGCCAATAAGGAACATTCCCTGTACCTGAATATGCTATACGACTACGTGGAACTGGCCCTGGAAAATGGATGTACCCAAATAGATTTTGGCCGCACTGCCATGGAAATCAAATCCACCGTAGGTGCTGAACCGGTTGATTTTCTGCCATTGGTGAAAATCCGGAATACTATCCTTAACGGTCTTACCTGCGTTTTAATGGAAAATTCAGCGCCCGAACCTTGGGTACAGCGGCATCCGTTTAGGGAAGAAATCACAACCGAATAGAAAAAATTATATCTTTCAGTTTGACTTTGTTCTTCAATTGAGCAGTATTCTCAATTTTAGATTTATTGTCGCCCTGCAATTTCTTTTTGTATGGAATCTCTGAGAGGTCTTAATTTACTAATTGCCGATCGTTTACCGCTTTTCAGCAGCGGGGTTCAGCATATGCTTCTCGCCGAAGGCGGATATGCCCGCATAGATGTAACCGATACCAGAAAAGAGTTGCTGCAATATGTTTCCTCTTTTACTTACGATGTAGTTCTGGTTGATACCCAACTGGATAAAACGGATGGTGTTGAGCTGCTCCGACAAATAAGACAAAGGAAGCCCGAACAAAAGGTTTTGTTTTTTGGTGATTGGAATAACGAGCTCTTTTTACAACAATGTCTGTTCATTGGTTTGCAGGGATATTTATTCAAGCAGGTAAGCCTGCGGGAACTCAATCGCGCCATACGAGCCGTGGCAAATGGCAACGAATTTTTCTCGCGCGAAATCTCCAATCGGGTGTTTAAACTTGCTGGTAATCCCGGTGCCTTAAGTGATTTACTCACTGGAAAACTCAACGACAGGGAAATTGAAGTCCTGAAACGGGTTGTCAGGCAGTTTTCCAATCAGGAAATAGCCGACGAACTACATATTAGCCTTTCTATGGTTAAAAAGTATAAAGCCAGCCTTCTCGAAAAAACAGAAAGCAAAAATTCTGTTGGATTAACCCTGTATGCACTGGATAAAGGGCTGTTTACGACTAATGATCTGGTATCCTGACTTCCCGGAGTTGTTAACAACCGGTTGAAAAATTGTAATTATCGTTTTGAGGGTGGAAATCGACTGTACTTTAGTTACTGTAAACACTGAACCAAAAGACACTTGACAAATTGTAATAATCCGAGCATTTTTGAAATGTTAATTCAACAGTCAGATTATTTACTAATTATTATTTAAAACTATTATTTGATCCGACGGGGTCTTCTTTTATCGGATTCCATTACCTTATGGAATTATCAAAACATCCGCCGGAGGCGCCATCTACCACGCCTTTCGGCGGATGGTTTATGCTATAAACCGAATTTTTTTAATTGTAATTAATGCAAATTTGCACCAATTAAACTGATAAATTCAGCCCTCGTTTTTTCTTTTAAAAATTCGCCTGTAAATGCCGAAGTTGTTGTAACCGAATTTTGCTTTTGTATTCCACGCATTTGCATACATAAATGCGAAGCTTCTATTACAACTGCAACCCCCATTGGTTTTAGGTTCTCTTCGATACAATCTCTTATTTGAGTTGTAAGGCGTTCCTGTACCTGAAGTCTGCGTGCAAAAGCATCTACAACCCGGGGAATCTTGCTCAAACCTACAATCCGTCCGTCTGGAATATATGCCACATGAGCTTTTCCGAAAAATGGTAGTAAATGATGCTCGCATAAGCTGTAAAGCTCAATGTCTTTAACAATTACCATTTGGCGATAATCTTCCGTAAACATGGCAGATTTCAGAATTTCGGAAGGGTCAAGATCGTATCCATGTGTTAAATATTGCATGGCCTTAGCGACACGTTCTGGTGTTTTTAGCAAGCCTTCCCGCTCCGGATCTTCACCAATTTGTCCCAGAATGTCACGGTATTTTACCGACATATCAGAAATAATCTCGTCGTTATACCTGTCTATTTTCCGGTAACCTTCCTCTTCGTATTTTTCTTCTTCAGACATTTTCAGTAAATAAATTATTGACCGAAATATTCTACCGAATTATTTTCAGTTTCATGCAAACGGATGCTATGCAGTTGACAATCGTGAACTTTGAGCAGAGGCTCAAGTTCGTCCCAGATTTTAATCGCCAGATTTTCTGTCGAAGGCATAATTCCTTTCATGAAATCCACATCCAGATTTAGGTTTTTATGATCAAGTTTTTCAATAATATTTTCTTTAATTATTGAACTTAAAACCTTCAAATCAATTACAAACCCGGTTTCTGCACTCGGAATTCCCTTAACCGTTACAAACAGATTAAAATTATGTCCATGCCAGTTGGTATTGGCACATTTGCCAAATACTTCAACATTTTTTTCATCCGACCATTCTGGTCGGGACAGCTTATGTGCCGAATTAAAATTTTCTCGTCTGGTGATGTAAATCATAGCTCAATTTGCTGCGCAAAGATAAACAGCCAATCCATACACCTTGTTTATTTATCGCTGCGAAGCAGAATTAATTAAGTCCCGTTTCAGAAATACAAAACCATTTTTTTCGCCCAGATATTCGATTCCGGGTTTTGCCAGAAACTCGTCCGCATGCTGGATTTTACATACAAAATAAGCCGGCTTATCAATTTTGCCTGTCAATAGCCATGACCTGAGTGCATCAATATGATATAGTCCTTCCGAATCAACACTATTGCTCAACTCTTTTGACGTAACCCCTGGTTTCCTGAAATAAAAATATTGCGCATAACTTTTAAACCCCAGGGTTTCCATGTACACGTCTTCGCCCCGGTGTTCGTAATAAAAATCACACGCAGCCTGCTGCGTGTATCCTGCAATTTTTGCAGGAAAAATTAGCAAAAACAGAAATGTAGATACCAATGTGCCACCCACCAAAAAAACCATAGATGCTCTGTAAGTGCCGGCCCCCAGATAATAAATCCCTACTAATAAACCGATTAGCCACACAACCCCTGGAATCATATCCCAATACGACCAGCTCACATTTGCTTCCAGATTAGCCTGGGCAAACGGGTCCTTTATTAATGGAATTATTTCTCCGGGATGTAGCCCAACCCAGGGTAAAGCAAGCATTGCGAGGCCTATCACCATCCCTGGAATTACCAGCAACAAGGTCTGAATTCGGGTCCATTTCTGCCTTCCTCTCAAATATTCCTCAGCACTCATTGCTGCAATTGCGCTTAAAGGCAGATACGCCATTGAGCTGTAGTGGACAATCTTAGTTGTTACAATTGAAAATAATATCATAACCACCCAAAACAGGATTTTCATCCAAAGCAGAAAATCCGGGTCTTCCACCCTGAACTGTGGTCTGCGGAACAAGCCTTTCAAGGCTATGAGACTCATAGGAAAACAACCGATAAGCACCACCACAAAATGATAAAAGAAGGGTTGTTTGTGCCCTGCGTCAGGAGTTGAAAAAAGCCTGATCTGGTAACTAATGAATTCACTTAGGAACCAGGGGCCATTTTTAATGGTTTCAAGTCCGAACCACAACGAAGAAACCAGAAAAATGCTAACCACAGTAAGTAAAAGATGCCTGATTTTTGCTTACTGTGGTTAGCATTTTTCTGGTAACCACAGTAAGCAAAAGATGCCTGATTTTTACAAAAGGTCTGAATCGGTTGAATGCCCAGTAGAAAAAGGCAGTGAGCATAGCCAGAAGTAATGCCACGGGGCCTTTCGTTAAGATTGCTAATCCAATAAATATTCCCGAAAAAATTGCAAATCTTCCAGCTTTGCGCGTACCGAATGCTCTCGCGGTTTTGGCCATATTCCACACACCGGCAAAAATGAACGTGTTAAAAACCGGATCGATTATGCCTGATTTAAAATACACGAACGGTAAAAAACTGGCTCCCATAAATGCAGCCATCAGTAATCCGAAGCGTTCCGACCGCATCTTACAGCCAATTTCGAATAACATAAGCAGATTGATGATGCCAAACACAGCGTTGGGGAACCTAGCGGCATATTCGTTTATGCCAAAAGCCCACATCGATGCGCTTTGCATCCAGAAAAAGAGCGGCGGCTTTTCCCAGAATGGTCTGAAATTGATGTGTACCCGAAAATAATCACCGGTAAGCAGCATTTCACGGGCAGATTCTGCAAAGTTAATTTCGTCCCAATCGAACAGGGGCGCCTGGCCAAGAAACGGGAAATAAAGCAACGCACCTGCAATTAATATCAGAAGCCGGTATTGGTTAACCTGTCTCATCTGTTTGCAATCAGTTTTCTGTTTAATTTATTCAGCCTGCCGGCTGAAAAAGCCTCAATAACAAGCTGGCACAAAACTCCAATTAAAATACCCGCAGCAGCATCTACAGGGAAATGCTGAAACAGATAAACTCTGGTGTATGCAATCAGGAAAATACCGAGTGAATAAAGCAGTGCAAAATTGATTTTTCTGCTTCTGAATGCCAGAAATGTCATCAAAGCAGCAGCTGTTGCCGAATGTCCCGAAGGAAAACTGTGGTCACGGTGCGGGTTCAATCCTTCAGGTATATCAAATTTATGATTGTGAATTTCAAAGAATTTAACCGGTCGAGGGGCATCTGCAAATACGCTTCTTTTTAACGTTTGCACTGCCAATCCGCTTAAAGCGAAACCCATTATCAGCAGCAATGCGTGTCTGGCGTTCACGAACAGGGCAACCGTCAAAGTCAGAAGTACCACAAATAATCCATCTGCCAGAAAAGTTATTCCTTTCATTAAAACGATAAGCGAAGCAGGGTGGGGGAGCTGCATCAGAAAGAAGCCATGAGCCTTTGGCAGCAGAATACTGAATAAAACCAGCATCAGCCAGATTCCTGCGGTGGTACTCAGGAAAATCTTTTGAGACCGGGTGAGTTTCATGCACTGCGAAATTAGACATTTCAGCCGAACCCGAAAGTGCTCCGTACCCGTTCAGCCCTGCGGACTTAATGTGTTCACTTGAAATTGTGCAAACAGGCTAGTGTAAAGATTAGTTCCGACCACACCCCGGAAGGTTAAAAACTTAGTGAAAAAAACGCATGGGAAGATTCGGGCAAATTGAGCAGTTTCCTTTCTTGTAAAGAAAAAACGCATGGAACAAACTATACTTAATACCCTTGAGGATCAGCTCAAAGCAATGGTGTCGTCAGGGCAAATTCGATACAACCAGATGTTAAAAGTAATGGAAGCGCTCCCGGGAGATACAGCTCTGAACGCCCTTACTCAGGAACATGTGGCATTGATAAACCTCAAGTTGAACGAGCCTGAGGACGAATGCGAATTCTGTTCAGGCTAGAAAATTTTCAGGGTACTTGCATCGAAAGTCTAATCATGTATATTTGCAGCCCCATTTGGCGGGGTAGCTCAGATGGTTAGAGCGCAGGATTCATAACCCTGAGGTCACGGGTTCAATTCCCGTCCCCGCTACCAGAAGAGTTTAATTCAGCGGAATTAAACTCTTTTTTTTTAATCCCATGTATCAGGTTTACATTCTTTTTAGCAAACAAAATAATAGGTATTACATTGGCCAAACCGCCGATTTGCCGGCAAGGTTAGAAAGACACAATTCCGGTCTTGTTCCATCAACAAGGCCTTATTTACCCTGGGATTTATTATTGAATATTCCAAAGCCAAATCGAAGTGAAGCTGTGATTTTAGAAAGGAAACTTAAAAATCTCAATTCAGAAGATTTGAAGAAGTTTATTGAAAAGTACACTCCGTCAAAAGCTTGAAGCGAGGCAAGCTCGCTTTTCAATCAACACTCGTTGATTGAAGATTCATAACCCAGAGGTCAGGGGTTCAATTTACGCTTGATGCGAACTTTCCTTCCCCCTGGGGCGAGCTTGCCTTCCCCCTGGGGCGAGCTTGCCTTCCCCCTGGGGCGAGCTTGCCTCGCCCCGCTACCAGAAGAGTTTAATTCAGCGGAATTAAACTCTTTTTTTTAATCCCATGTATCAGGTTTACATTCTTTTTAGCAAACAAAATAATAGGTATTACATTGGCCAAACCGCC
>JAGQVC010000100.1 GCA_020438185.1 Bacteroidota bacterium | reverse complement strand
GCTCGCGCTGAGTCCGAAAAACCTTAGCTATTATCATCTGAAAGCTGAAATTTTACAAAAAAGACGTGATTTCGAACAGATTGTTAAGGTTGCCGACGATGCACTTCGAATTGATGATGAAGACCATCGTTCGCATGAGTTTGCAGGCCTGGCGGCCGATAGTCTTGGCAATCTGACATTAGCTGAAACGAGATTAAAATCAGCTATCGATTTAGCTTTAAAATCTAAAAATAGCCGGGAAAACGGATCTGTTCTGCATCCATATTATTTCAACCTGGGGTCTGTTCAAATGCGTCTGTTTAAGAATCAGGAAGCGCATGCAACTCTTAATGAAGCGCTTAAATGGAATCCTGCTGATGTTTCAACACTCAATCTTAGAGGACAGGTTAATTTGGCATTGAAAAACTATCAGGATGCAATTACCGACTTTACTGCAGCTATCGCCAACGATGGAAAAAATGCAGTTTCGTATTACAATCGCGGACTCGTAAACGCTCAGCTTGGACAGTTTGCTTCAGCTATTAACGATTATAATCAGGCAATCCGCTACAATCCGGATAACTACAATTATTTTAAAGGGAGGGCCGAATCATACATGGCAACCACCGATTATACCTCAGCAGTGAATGATTATAAGAAAGCGATTTCACTCGCTCCTGATAATAAGGATTTAAATAAGGCTTATGCAGAAGCCCGCCAGAAGCGCTACGACGCCAATCGCGAGAGCAATAAGCCATCCGTTCTGATTGCCAGACCGGAACTTAAAAACAATACGATTGAGATTCCACGTAATAAAACAAATCTGGATCTGATACTCCAAATAACTGATGCCAGTCCCATTAAGTCTGTGGTCGTAAACGGAATTTCTCAGAAAATTGAAGAGGAAGCTATGAATCCCGGTATTGAAATGAGTATCGACGTTAAGGATAAAGAGCAATTGTCCATTCAGGTTACTGATGTTTACCTCAATAGCACGGAATTATCCTATCCGATTATCAAAACTGAAACGGATCCTCCGGTTGTAAATATCACCAGACCATATCAAACACTGGAAAATGAATTGTTTATCGAAAACATTCCCAGTATAATGATTGAAGGGAAAGTAAACGATGAAAGTCTGATTAAATCAATCATAATTGACGGTACTTCAGCCAGCTTTCCGCTGGATATGAAAAACCCGCCTTTTCAGGCATTGGTTAATATTGGTACAAAGGACACGCTGGAAGTTGCCGTTACCGATATGCTGGGTAATGAATCCAAAACCACTTACAAATTGCTCAGGGAAGACACATCAGGAAATAATCCGATGGGCTTAACATGGGTGGTATTTATTGAAAATTCGAATTACCGCAATCTGCAGCGGCTGGAGGGTCCCGCCCGGGATGTGGCAGATATGAAAGAAGCGCTTGCCAACTACAAAGTCGACAAGGTTATCCATAAAAAAGACGCCAGTAAAGCTGAACTGGATAAATTTTTTGCAATTGATTTACGTGATCTGGTTCAGAAGAACCGCGTCAAATCGCTCATTGTATGGTATGCAGGACATGGTAAGTTCCTGAACGAAACCGGCTACTGGATACCAGTTGATGGCGATAATTACGATGAATACACATACTACAGCGTGAATAATTTACGTGCTGCTATGCAGGCGTATACTATGGTAAAGCACGTGCTGGTTATTTCAGATGCATGTGAATCCGGTCCGGCATTCTACATGGCAATGCGTGATGAACTTTCTGCCAGACTTTGCGACGACTGGGAAGTTACCAAGTTTAAGTCAGCTCAGGTATTAACGTCTTCCAACAAGGAATTGTCAAGTGATAATAGTCTCTTCACCCAGGCTTTTGCGAATACACTCAATAACAATCCGAATGATTGTATTTCTATTGAAGCTGTAACTCTGAAAGTAATGGGAATAGTAAAACAGAATCAGAAACAAACTCCCAAGTTTGGAAAAATCAAAGGCCTCGACGATGAAAACGGAACATTCTTTTTTATTAAAAAAGGATTTTAATTTTTCAAAATAGGGGTATCCTTTTTCTTAGGTGTATGCTTTAAAAACATACGCCATGAAATTATATCAATTCAAATTTTCTCTTTGCTCAGCTGGGCTTTTCTTGACAGCAGTATTCTTTCTAACTACAATTCAATCCTGCAAAAAGGATTGTTTTGCAGTAAAAGGAAGCGGACCGGTAATTTCTAAGTACTATCAGGTTCCTGAGTTTACGTCTGTTAGTAATTCGCTGAATGCGAATCTAATCATTGTACAAGATAGCGTTCAGACTGTTCAAATAGATGCTCAATCCAACATTCATGACATTCTGAAGATTCAAACAATTGGGAGTCAATTGCAGATTGGTTACTCCAAAAACTGTGGTAGTATCAAGCATGATCCAATAATGATTTACATTCATGTTTTAACTCTAAGTGGATTGAATATTAGTGGCAGCGGAAATGCAGAAATACCTCAATTGTTGAGTACTTCTCACATGACCCTTAGTATTTCCGGATCCGGTAATATTACTGCAGCAGTGCAGGCCGCAGGTTCAATCAAAGGTGACATTTCAGGATCAGGAAACATAAGTCTTTCAGGAATCTGCGAAAATGAAGATTTCCATATTTCAGGTTCCGGAAGCGTGAATGCTTTTGCTCTTCAAAGTGAAATTTCAGAAATAAGTATTAGCGGTTCAGGTGACGCCGATGTTCTGGTGAACCAGCATCTGGATGCATCCATTAGTGGAAGCGGTGATATACGTTACAAGGGAAATGCTCAAACAAATGTTTCAGTTTCGGGTTCAGGCACAGTGACTCATGTAGAATAAAATTATTCCGGCGGGTAAAACCGCCGGACTATTTCCTGGAAAATTTCATTCTGCTGACCTGTTCACCGTTGCTTACCAATAATAAATAAACTCCGCTACTTAATTTTGAAGTATCAATTTCAAACTGGTCCGAGTTAACTCGGCCTGAAATGCAAATCCTACCGGAAGAATCAAAAACTTCAAAATTCTTTAATTCTGTTTTAAAGCCTTTCGAGCTAACCTGAATAAGATCTCCGGCGGGAATCGGGTAAACGTCAAGAGCCGTTTGAGTTGTCTTCAATGAGGTAATAATACCGGTTTGTTCCATCCTAATGTTGTCCAGATAGATAGCCTGACCCCAGTGCCCTCTGTTTTCGAAAGAAATAACAAAAGAAGAATTGGGCGGTAAACTTTCCACCAGTATGGTGTCGGTCCGCCATTCGGCGTTATCGGGCACAAAAATGCCTGCTGTATAATCAGGCGCAGTGCTCAATTCTACTCCACCTTTGTAATAAAGTTGCTCCAGTGTTTCACCACAATCATCAGAAACATATACAGCCAGCGAATCAGAATAATTTGAAGCATATCGCGCATATGCTACATCAAACATAACTCTGAATTGCTGATTGGAAGAAAGTCCTTCAATAGGCCGGGTTTGAATCCTGTCTCGAAGTCCTTCCACATTGATATTGTAATTATCGAAATAAACACAACCCGAACCGGTTCCAAATGCACTTTGATCTGAATTTACTTCCCAGATATCTCCGTCGTTGCCAGCATCGAAATGTTTCCAGCCTTCGGGTATCAGCTGAGATTCAAAATCCTCTGAAAGAGGAAATGGAACCTCTGGCAAACTGGAAATAAAAGCTGTTTTACTAATCGTATCGGAGATGCCATTTTGGGTAACAATGAGAGTAACTTCAAATACTCCTGAACTTGTAAATGAGACTTTAGGAGCCCTTTCATTCGATGTGGCCGGGTTTCCTGATTCAAAAAACCATTGCAGCGTAGCAGATGAATCACACACCGAATGGTTTACAAACCAAATCGTATCTCCTGGACAAGAAAACACGCTAAAGTTGGATGAAAAATCAGCAATCAGAGCAGAAGGCTCTTCAAGGTCATGCTGCCAAACACCAATGTTCCACATCCCAAGGCGAAGCTTATTCTTCGGGTAAAATGGCATCAGTCGCAGAGGATAGGAAGCTGCAGGTACATTCTCACCCACTGTTACCCAGTCGCTCATCGAGGCATTTCTGTATAAAACCGGACCTCTTCTCATAGCAACATAAACACCTGAATTTGTGCCTGCCTGATGTGCAATTGCCTTCACAGAATAGCCATCGAGCATTCCTGTTGTTATATTCACCCAACTTTGTCCCCCATTGCTGCTTCTGTATACTTTATTTCCATTCGAACCGCCTGTATAGGCAATCCACAGTTCATCTTCATTCGTGTACGAAGTGCTGAAGTACAACTCACGCTTTGTTTGAGGTAAAGTTAACTGTATAAAACTGTTTCCACCGTCGGTGGATTTATACAAACGGGAATTATTGCCAGTATCAAGAGCCTGAACATAAAAAACTGCCGGGTTCGCATGGCTTTGCTCAATCCAAAGAACCCTGCTGATAGATGAGCCAAAATCGTATAGCTGGGTAAAGGAACTTCCACCGGAGGTGCTGATATTAAGCTTATTATCTTTACCCATATAAGCGATATTCCAGTATTCCCAGTCGAACATAATACGGGAGCTGTTGTTATCGTAGTAGCTTTCGTTGGGATATTGACTTGTGGAAAAGGTTGACACAATATCATCCTGCTGAACAGGAATAATTCGTCCTCCAATATCTGAGAAATAAGCTTTTCGTTCCGGACTGTAGTTTACGTATCCTGTAGCATTTTCACCTCCTCCCAAAGCCAGAAAGCTGCCGGGGCCATAAGTGTCGAAATAAGCACCATTGCCATTGTGGTATCGGCCTCCGGCCAGAATATCATCATTCCATCCCTGATCGATTCCCCAGAAGTTAACAGCACCTATTCCATCAATTAAAGCAACATGAGTCTGACACCAGTCTTCACTCAGGTTCAGACCTCCATCGCTTGAAAACCAAAATTCTTCGGTGGTTGCCGAGGTCTTGTAGTTTCTGAATTCCTGCAGATCAACATGCATTAAGGGCAAACCTCCAATATAACCTCCCACAGATGAATATGTAGCTCCGCCATCTTCACTTCGCCATAAATTTAGCCCTCCGATTAAAAGCCGATTCTCGTTTAAATGGCTTGCAGCGAAAGCAGTATTGTAATAAATCTGGTTGTAAGTGCTCGATTCACCGTCAAAATCCATCAGATTTGGATGCGTATCCTGATCATAAGGCATTCCAATAAGCTGATGAGGAAAGGTCCAGTTTTCGCCACTGTCTGCACTGTTATAAACACCAATAGTTCCTCTGAGCTGAAGAACGGCATCACTTTGACTTGTTCCAACCAATAAAACATACACCCGGTTCGGATTCGCTTCGGTTATTGCAATGCGTCCACCCCGGTTGGTGATTTTTCCAGCATCCTCAGCCGGAACAGTAAACCAGCCATTAGGCCGGATGCTAAAGGTTAAACCATTATCGGTAGATTTATAAAAGTCAGCAATCTGTGTAACAGAGTTGTATCGAAGTGCATAAACTGTTGTGGGATCGTTTGGCTTAAGCTCAACAGACATACATTCTCCACTAAATATTTGTGTCCAGTTAATTCCATTATCAATACTTCGATACAAACCCAGATCTGTAGCTGCAAAAATTATTGCCGGATTCTGAGGGTTAAAATGAAATTGCCAGATTTTAATGTTCAAATTCTGAAAGGACTGATCTCCGGCTATCTGCCATGTTTCTCCACCATTCGTAGTTCGCCAGATTTCATTTGCAGCTCCAAACAAACATACATCAGGATTAGAAGGATCAACTCCTATAGCATTAATTCCTTCAACAGACAGACCTCTTGTAACATAAAACCAGTTCTGAGCTTTATCTGTAGTTTTATAAACCCCTCCACTTTCGGTTCCACAATACATAACATCCGGATCAGAGTCGCAGCGGTCAACGCAATATACATTTGCCTGTCTTGAAATTGGCACGTACTGAGAGCCTGTGTTGTACTTTGCATTGTAATGTATCCTTGGTCCCAGAAACTCCCAGTCGCCCGCAGACCTTGACATAGCGTGGTTTTGCTGGCTTGATGCAGCCAGTCTTTCTTCTGTGCTTGGATAATGAATGTGTCCGTTATCCTCAATATAAGGCGTTACGAACCTTCTCCAGCGCTTGTAATATCTTGAGTAAATATCATGCTTGAAAGGTTTTCCCTTTGATTTGTAGAAATCGGCAAAAGCTCTATCAACTTCATACACGTTCGGATCTTCACTATACATTAATTTCACCCATTCAGGAAGATTAGGATCCTGTTCATTCAATTTAGGTTCAAAATACTGGGCGTTCAAATAAAACTTCAATCCCAGCATGGCAATGGTTAGAAGGCAGCATTTGATATTCATACTGTAAAGATATTCTGAATAAGCTGAACTAAGCATTCCAATACCAGATAACTTGGCATTGGCGCATAAAAAAAGCCATCCGGGGATGGCTTTTGGGGTTATAGAGGCAGCCTTAACGGCCGTATAGGTATCTGTTTAGTTCGTCAACACTGGAGCTGAAGGTAAAGGCACTGTTTACAGTAAAATAATTCTGAGGATCAACTACTCTGCTATAGCCGTGTCTGGCAATTTCAACCTTAGAGTCTTCAAATGTCATTTGAGTC
>JAGQVC010000099.1 GCA_020438185.1 Bacteroidota bacterium | reverse complement strand
GAATTTCAAATAATCAGCAAATCAATTACCAGCACACCAGCACATTAACACATCTCTACATTAAATCCCACGGTCTTTGGGGAGCTTTATTGCCATATCAGGTCCGCCTAACAGCAGGTAGAAGCCGACATTTAACCCAATAACGGCGTTACGAGTTATCGGACGATCCGGAGTTCTTTTGCCGGCTGCCGTTTCAATATCCTGAAGTGAATAATTCAGGTTGAGCATGGCATTCATGTGAAGCGATTTTGAAAAACGGGCCAACAGTCCAAGTCCAACATGCGCCTGTATATCCATTGAATTATAACACTTTGTACAATTGTATTCGGGAAGTAAGAATGCCAGATCATAGTTATCATCAATCAATACTTCTGTTGCCTTTGCATATTGTAAAAGCCCGAATTGAGGACCTGCTTCAACTATAAATGCCGAATTGTTGAGGTCAAGGCGACCGTTGTAGCGGTAAAGTACCGGAATCTGTAAATATTGACTTTTGGTGTAATACGATGTAGAAGGTAATCTTTCAAACTTTTCGTCGGTTGTATAATTCTGCCCCTGATTCGAAATCAACATGCCTACACGTATTCCATGCCTGTCGTGAAAACCATAACCGAGTGACACGCCATAACCGTAATTCCAGGTGTACTTAAAGTCAAGCTCGCCTCCGGCATCATTATCGGCCTGGTTCAGAAGCCAGGTGCTCTGCCCTTGAAATACAGGACCAAATTCAAACCCCTTCTGAGCAAATACAGAACCTGAAACAATTAAAAGAATAGCTGGTAAAAAAAGTTTTTGAACGAATTTCATAATCACCTGTTAACAACACAAAAGTATAAATATTTGTAATCTCAAATAGGGTATCACTATATTTAGGGACAAAGATTCATGAGAAGTTTTTCAGCGCTCAATCGGTTAAAATTACTGGAAGAATCCGGCAAGCAACATTTTGATCTAATCATTATTGGTGGAGGAATTACCGGGGCAGGCGTTGCACTGGATGCTGCTGCTGCAGGGTATCGGGTTTTTCTTTGCGAAGCAAATGATTTTGCCTCAGGCACAAGTTCCAAATCAACCAAACTTATTCATGGAGGTCTTAGGTATTTGAAAAATCTGCAATTCGGTGTTGTCAGAAAAACCGGAATAGAGCGGGAAGTACTTTATCGAAATGCTATGCATCTTGTTCGTCCCGAACCGATGCTTTTGCCTGTTATCCGAAAAGGAGAACTTGGAATGTTTTCAACGCGAATCGCACTTTGGATGTATGAATTTCTTGCAGGTGTTAAAAAAGATATGCGCTTCAAAATGTTGAACAAAGAAAGTGCTTTGATGGAGGAGCCTTTGCTTCACAAAGACAATTTATTGGGTGCAGCACTCTATACAGAATATCGAACAGATGATTCCCGACTAACCATTTCAGTAATTAAAAAAGCGGTAGAGCTCGGTGCTGTTTGTGTTAATTATTCACCCTGCAAAGGCTTTGTTAAAAATAATTCGAGTAAGATTGAAGGTATTCATGTAATTGATGCATTTACTCAAAAATCATTTACAGTTAAAGGGCGATTTATCATTAATGCTGCCGGTCCCTGGGTAGATGATGTAAGACATTTGGATGATAATAATTTAAATAAAAATCTGGTGTTGAGTAAAGGTGTGCATTTGGTTTTCCCTCATTTTAAATTGCCGGTAAAACAATCTGCTTATTTTGATGCGCCCGGTGGGCGGATGGTTTTTGCAATTCCCAGAGGTAACAAGACCTATGTGGGAACGACCGATACTCTGTTTAGCGGTAATCCGGGTACCGCTGGAATTACCAGGAGCGACCTCAATTATTTAATTGAGGCCTGCAACAATATGTTTCCTGATATTGCCCTTCGGGCTGATGATTTACTTTCTTCCTGGACAGGCTTGAGACCCCTCATAGCCAAGCAGGGAAAAGGAACTACGGAATTATCACGGAAGGATGAAATTTTTATAAGTCCGGGTGGATTAATTTCAATTGCCGGAGGTAAACTTACAGGTTATCGTCACATGGCGGAAAATGTGATGAAAAAATTGCACCAAAAAGGCTTAAAAAAGAAATCAAAGGCCATTGCATCCAGACATTTAAAATTATCGGGTGCTGAATTTAATAATGAACAGGAAATTGCCGAATTTATTGAGCAACAAATTGGTGAGGCAAAACAAATTGGCGCAGGTGAAAAAATGATAATTTCCTGGGTAGAACGGTACGGGAGGAATACAAGTAAAATTGTTGAAATTGCATATGAGTTATGGCCTCAGATTGTTGAAAAAGAGCTTGTTCCATTGTTTGCAGAAATCAACTACGCGATTCATTCAGAAATGGTTTGTACACCATTGGATTTTTGGGAAAGAAGGACCGGGAAATTATATTTTAATTTCGATAAACTTGCTGAGGAGTTCGAATTAAGTTATCCGTTTTTTTGTCAGCAATTGAATTTAAATGAACGATTAATTACAGAATTAAAATATAAATTTTATGCAGCTATGGATGCGGTTAAGCCATCAGAATAAATTATTTTAATTTGCGTTGACTAAAAAGAATCTGATTATTGGATTAATGGAAATACCTAAACCGGCACACTGCAATCAAAATTGGCTGGCAATGAAATCCGCCGAAGGCGGAAGAATATGCGGAAAATGCAACAAATTAATATTTGATTTTTCAAAGAAAAACTGGAAGGAAATTCGTGAAATACAATCCGCAAATAACAATTCGGTTTGCGGTATGTATAGTGAAGCACAGCTTAAATACTGGGGCAGCGAAGTTCCGCGTGCAAGCGAAAAGTTTACAAAAGCTGCTTTGGCTTCAGGAATGGCATTAGCTCTTTCAGGAGCCTTGGAGGCAAATGAACCTGCGGTTCAGGACACTATTATTATTTCTGGTCATGTTACGGATTACAACACCGGCGAAGAACTTCCCTTTGTTAAGGTGGAGTTAATTGGAAAGCAAATCGCTACCTACACTGATTTTGATGGTGATTTTAAATTAATTCTGACAAATCACGTGAATATTACTCCGGGTGATTCGCTACGAATTGAGTTTGTGGGATACAGTTCACAGGTTTTACCTGTTTCCGATTTTGAAGTTATTAACTCATCCAATCCTGAAGCAATACAAAGAATTAATATTAATCTGGTCAGTTCCGAATCTCAAATTACAGCATTCTATGTTGAACGACCTTCGTTCTGGCAGCGTTTAAAATGGAAGGTAAAACGGGTTTTTCGCAAACCGGGGCAGTAATTTCGGACAGGATTCGTGCATGTTGGATGCCGGTTATAAAAAGACAATTACTGAATGTTAGTCTTCAAGGGTAAAAAAATTATTTTTGCCGCGTGGAAGCTTTGTTGCTCATGATATCAACACCGCTGATGGTGGTTTTGATATTGGGTGAAATGATTTACAGTCACTTTCATCATCGCGCCCTGTACACCAGAGGTGATACTTTTATAAATCTGGTTTGTACCAGCTGGAACTTTGTAAACGACCTTATTTTTAGAGGGGCGGCTTTGGCTATTCTGGTATTTGCCTGGAAGTTCAGAGTGTTTTCGTTTGCCGAGAAGGATTGGGTTTACTGGGTTTTGCTGTTTGTCGGTCAAGACCTGATGTATTATGTATTGCATTACGCCGACCATTACAGTCGTTTTTTCTGGGCTTCCCATGTTACCCATCACTCCAGTGAAAAGTTCAATTTTACGGTTGCTATCCGCTCATCTGTTTTTCAACCTTTTTACCGTTTTCTGTTTTACCTGCCTTTGGCTTTGGTTGGATTCGAAGCGCTCGATATCGTTTTCATGTATGCAGCTTGTCAGGTGTACGGATTTTGGGTTCACACAGAACTGGTAGGAAAGTTACATCCGGCTTTCGAATTTCTTTTTGTAACTCCTTCCCATCATAGGGTTCATCATGCTTCCAATCCTTTGTATTTAGACAAGAACATGGGCATGGTTCTTATTATTTGGGACCGCCTTTTCGGTACATTTCAGGAAGAGCGGGAGGATGTTCCGGTTCATTACGGGCTCACCTCAAACATTCACACGTATCATCCACTTAAAGTTGTTTTCCACGAATGGAAAGCCATGTGGTCGGATGTTCGCCGTTCCGGCGGATGGCGAAACGCGCTGGGATATATTTTCGGTCCTCCGGGCTGGAGCCACGATGGTAGCCGAAAGACTTCCAGGCAGCTCAGATCCCAATGGGAGTTGGAAAAATCGTCCGATTTTGAAACTTATCAACAGGAAGCGGTGTAAACAAGCCCTGATTGTCAAACAAACACATGTAAAAAATCTTAGTTTAACTATCTGAAATTCAGAGATAAAGTGCAGAACCTACTGTAAGTTTTCTGTTAAATTTGTTAACGATACTTGGATTATTAAAATGCGTTTCCCTATCTTTGTCATTCTTAGTAAACAAACCAAACCAAATTAAAATACTTCCCATCATGTTGAAGAAGTTATCACTCACTGTAGGTGTTATCATTGCTACCGGCGCTGTTTCTGCTCTTATGGCTACGCCACTTCCTCCGGGACCAAGCGTTGTTCCGATTGACGGAGGCGTTTCATTGCTTGTTGCTGCTTGTGCAGGTTACGGAGCAAAGAAAATTTACGACGCCCGCAAGAATAAAAGCGATAAGTAAGATACGTACTCAGAACGGACATTGTGGGAGATTTAAGATCTATTAATGTTTTCCTCGCGAAAATATTTTTGTTCTTCTTTATCTGGCTTATTGCCGACCACTGGTTATCACACAAGATTCTGTGGTTCCACCATTTCTGGACGTACTTCTATCATATACTGCTGGTTACATTAAATAATGTATCAGCCTGGGGACTTGAGCTAATTGGCTACGAGGTGGTAAATAATTACCGCTCTGTAGCCATTTTAGGTTCCTATGGTGTTGTTATCGGTAACCATTGCGTTGGCTTTGGTTTGTCCTATGGTTTTGCAGCACTTATCATTTCGTATCCCGGTCCGCTCAGAAAGAAACTGTGGTTTGTTCCAACCGGAATTGCCCTGATTATGCTAACCAATGTTATTCGTGTAATCGTTCTGGCTATTTCTGTTAAACACAAAGGCGGATTTGTAGAATTGGATCAGCACGATTTCTTCAACTACCTTATTTACGGACTCATCTTCCTGATGTGGATTGTTTGGGTTCGTTTCGTGGTTCCGCCGGAAGGCGCTAAACCCCAAACTGTTGCTAATACAACAAACTAGGCTTTACTCGGCCTTACTTATTTTGAATTCAAAATAAGTTCTCCATTTCAAAATCGCCTGTGTCATATCGTCAGGTAATTCAGAATCAAAAAACAATTCCTTCTTGCTTACCGGATGCACAAATCCCAGTGATTTTGCATGCAAGGCATGTCTGGGAAGTATTTCAAAACAATTGTCCACAAACTGCTTGTAATTGCTGAATGTGGTTCCCTTTAGAATCTTGTCCCCTCCGTAGGTATCATCATTAAACAATGGGTGACCAATGTATTTCAGGTGAACTCGAATCTGGTGCGTTCTTCCTGTTTCCAGTCTGCATTCAACCAATGTAACATAGCCAAACCTTTCAAGAACATTATAGTGTGTAACGGCATGTTTACCCTGATCTCCTCCGGGATATACAGTAAATAACTTCCTGTCGCGAACATCGCGTCCAATATGCCCTGTAATCGTACCTGAATCCTCTTTCACATCACCCCAAACCAAGGCCTGATAGGTTCTTTTTGTTGTCCTTTCAAAAAATTGCCGCGCAAGATGCGTCATCGAATACTCCGTTTTGGCTAAAACCATAATACCTGAAGTGTTTTTATCGAGCCGGTGAACCAGTCCGGGTCGAGGCGATTCTTTCTGACGGTACATGTCAAGGTGCCTGAAATGGTACATCAAAGCATTCACGAGCGTGCCGCTGTAATTACCGTGTCCGGGATGAACTACCAGGCCCGGAGGTTTATTAATTACGATGACTTCCTCATCTTCGTAAACAATGTTGAGCGGAATATTTTCAGGTTTAATTTCCCGATCTCGCGGCGGATGCGCGAAAACAACAGCAATGTAATCAGCAGGTTTTACCCGGTAATTCGATTTTACGGCCTTGCCGTTAACATGGATATTTCCTGCATCCGCAGCCGCCTGAATTCTGCTTCTTGATGTTTTTTCCAGCCTGTTCTGAAGGAATTTATCTACCCTTAGCAGCTCCTGGCCTTTGTCTGCCGTTATACTGAAGTGCTCGAACAGATCCTGTTCGTCGTCCTGTTCATCTTCTTCTGAAAATCGCTCATCGCTCATAATTATCTGATTATGAGCTTTCTTACCGGATATTGCCTGTTGTTTTCGGCTGTAAGCCGGATAAAGTAAATTCCTGAGGGTAGATTGTCAATTGCTAATGTACTTAGCTTACCGGTTGTAGCTTGCTGACTGAGTAAACGACCTGAAATATCCAGAATCGAAATGGTTATTTTACCCGTCAAATCAGGAATGCTGATATTTACCTCCTGCTGCGCAGGATTTGGATATAACAACCAATCTGAAGCAGGTTGATCAACTTTCTCGTTGCTCACGTAAATATCGTGTGGATACCTGAAAAGTGGCCTGATCATTAAAGTGCCGTTTTGTGCGCCGTAATTGTACCAGGTGCCGGTGAGGTTGTAAAATATCTTGTCGTTGTTATTAATG